>CALFMR010000026.1 GCA_937880585.1 uncultured Acidobacteriota bacterium | reverse complement strand
GACGGCCGGCGAGCTCGTGACGTACGGGACACCCGAGGAACGCCGCGAAGAAGCGTTCGAAGGCGCGCGAGTGCGCGGCGCGGCTTGGCGCGAAAACCTTCATTGGCCCGACGGCGGCATCACACCCGAGCCGGCGCGGCTGCGACAGGCCATCGACCTCATCCGCCGCGAGCGGCCGCGCGCGGTGGCGATTCCGTACTGGGAAGACCGGCATCCCGACCACGTCGCCGCGAGCCGCGTGCTCGACCTCGCGCTTTTTCAAAGCGGGCTGCGGCGCATCGAAACCGGCGCCGATCCCTGGCGGCCCGAGTGGACCTGCTACTACTTCCTCAATCAGTCGGCCGCGCCGTCGTTCGTCATCGACGTCTCGGCCCATTACGAGACGAAGCGCGCCGCGCTCGCCTGCCATCGCAGCCAGTTCTCGCGAACGTCCGAAGCGACGGTCGCGACGCGCCTGAACGTCTCGACCTTCCGCCAGCTCATCGAGAGCCGCGACGCGCAGTTCGGCGCCCAGGCCGGCGTCGCGTTCGCTGAAGGCGTCATCGTCCGCGAGCCGGTTCGCCGCGCGTCGCTCTTCCGGAGCGAACCGTGAGGATCGGCATCGTCTGTTATGCGACGGTCGGCGGCAGCGGCGTCGTCGCCACCGAGCTTGCTCACGCGCTCGCGCGGCGCGGACACGACGTCCACCTCATCAGCGCCGAACTGCCCTTCCGCTGGCGCTGGGCGACACCGCGGTTGACCTTCGAACGCGTCGAAACGCCGCAGTATCCACTCTTCCGCGAGCCGCAGTATCTGCTCGCGCTCACGAACACGATCGTCCGCGTCTCGCGGCGTCATCGCCTCGACGTCCTGCACGCGCACTACGCCGTGCCGCACGCGACGGCCGCCTACCTCGCGACGCACATCCTCACGTCGGAAGGCGAACGGCCGCCGAAGACCGTGACGACGCTGCACGGAACGGACATCACGCTGGTTGGCAGCGACCCGTCGTACGTCGACACGATCGCGTTCTCGATCGAGGCGTCCGACGGTATCACCGCGGTCTCCGAAAGCCTGAAGCGTGACACGATCACCTCACTCGCCGTGCGGCGCGACATCCGCGTCATCCCGAACTTCCTCGACTGCGACGAGTACTCGCGCCGGCCCGATGCGGCGTTGCGGACGCGGCTCTGTTCGATGGACCACTGCGAGTCGGTCGTTGTTCACGTCTCGAACTTCCGTCCGGTCAAGCGCGTCTCGGTGGTCGTCGAGATCTTCCGGCGCATCCGCGAGCGGCAACGCGCGCGGCTCGTGATGATTGGCGACGGCCCCGATCGCTTCGCCGTCGAACGCCAGGTCGCCGAGGCCGGACTCACCGAGGTCGTCGACTTCGTCGGAGAGCAGCACGATCTCGTGCCGTGGCTCTCGTCCGCGGATTTGTTTCTTCTGCCGTCGGCGCAGGAAAGCTTCGGTCTGGCCGCGCTCGAAGCGATGGCGTGCCGCGTGCCCGTCGTCGCGTCGCGGGTCGGCGGACTTCCCGAAGTCATCCGCGACGGCGTCACCGGCTTCGTCCGCGACGTCGACGACGTGGACGGGATGACGTCGTGCGCGCTGGACCTGCTGTCCGACCGCGCGCTACGCGAGCGGATCGGTGCCGCAGCCTCGGCCGACGTGCGCGAACGCTATTGCACGGACACAATCGTTCCGCAATACGAGGCGTACTACGAAGACGTGCTCCGCGGTCCGTCGACGCCGCGCTAGCCGGCGCCTCGTGTCGGTTCCAGGTTCCCCCTGGGCCTGAGGGCCCAGGGCTCCGAACCGCCGCGGAGCCCCGGGACGACGCGTTTGCCGGCATGGCGCCTTCAGGCCACAATTCGGGAGGACATCCGCGCCTCGCGGCCGGGCTCCGTCCGCCAAGGAGAATTGATGAACCGTCCCGCCGGACACGAATCCGACCGCATCCTCGTCGTCGAAGACGACGCCGCGCAGCGTGTCGGATTGCAGCAACTGCTCAAGAGCTGGGGATTCACGGTCGAGGTGGCCGCCGACGGGCAGGACGCCGTCGAGAAGGTGGCCAGCGTGCGGCCGACGATCGTCTTGAGCGACCTCATCATGCCGCGCCTCGGCGGCCTCGAGCTCCTGACCGCACTGCGTCAGGACAACCCGGACCTCACGGTCGTCCTCATGACGGCACAGGGCACGGTCGAGACGGCCGTCACCGCGATCAAGCAGGGCGCGTACGACTACCTGACGAAGCCCATCGACCCGCAGCGGCTGAAGATCCTGCTCGACCAGATCCTCGAGCGGCACGACACGCAGCGCGAAATGCGCGTGCTGCGGCGGCAGCTCCAGGAGCGCGGCACGTTCGGCAAGATGATCGGCGCGAGCGTGGAGATGCGGAAGATCTATCAGATGGTCGAGCAGGCCGCGCCGACCGGCGCGTCGGTGCTCGTGAGCGGCGAGTCGGGCACGGGCAAGGAGCTCGTCGCGCAGACCGTGCACCAGCTCAGCCCGCGCGCCTCGCAGCCGTTCATCCCGCTCAACTGCGCGGCGATTCCCGACACGCTGCTCGAGTCGGAGCTCTTCGGCCACGAGAAGGGCGCGTTCACGGGCGCCATCACGCGGCGGCAGGGCGCCTTCGAGCTCGCCAACCGCGGCACGCTGTTCCTCGACGAGATCGCCGAGATGACGCCGGCAACGCAGGCCAAGCTCCTGCGCGTCCTGCAGGAGCGCTCGTTCCGCGCGCTCGGCGGCCAGCGTGAACAGTCGGTCGACATCCGCGTCGTCGCGGCGACCAACGTCGACCCACCGGAAGCCGTGCGGCAAGGCAAGCTCCGCGAGGACCTGTTCTATCGACTCAACGTCTTCGCCATCCAACTCCCGCCTCTCCGCGAGCGCAAGGACGACATCCCGCTGCTCATCCAGGCGTTCCTCAAGGAGTTCAATACGCGGAACAGCCGCTCGGTGGTCGGGCTGTCCGAGAACGCGACGCACATCCTGATGCAGTACTCGTGGCCGGGCAACGTGCGCGAGCTGCGGAACGTCATCGAGCGGGCGACGATCGTGGCCAAGGGCGACGTCATCGAAGCCGGCGATCTGCCGACGCTCGCAGCCGTCAGTGCTTCCGCGCCGGCGAGCGGCGGCGGTCCGACGCTCACGGCCGGCACGACGGTCGATCAGGCGGAACAGCAGCTCATCGAGGTCACGCTCGCGCACACGGGCGGCAACAAGACACGCGCGGCCGAGATGCTCGGCATCAGCCTGAAGACGCTGCACAACAAGTTGAACCGGATGAAGCAGGCCGGCGACGAGGAGACGCCACAGGCGTGACGCCATCCCGCCCAGCCGGCGCGTTCCTTCCGCCTCCGCACGCGACATGGCGCTGAGCATCAAGACCAAGCAGGTCTTCGGCGTGACGTTCATCGTCGGCCTGGCGGTGATCCTGCTGAGCGGCTGGTACCTCACCTCGCTCGCCACCGTCTGGCTCGGCGAAACACGCGCGCGCGCCGAGCTTCTGGCGAAGCTCATCAGCCAGCGCGCGTTCGACGCGATCCGCGCGGGCGGCGATCCCATCCTCGCGCTCAAGTACGACACGGGGCTGCAATCGATCCTGCAGGGCACGGCCTACGACGAGAACGTGCTCTACGCGGAGGTCGTCGACACGCAAGGCAACGTCATCCAGCGCGACGGCGGACAGCGCGAGCAGCCCGACGATCTGGTCGCGCTCATGAGCCGCGGCACGATTGCGCAGATCCGCGCGATCTACGCGCCGCACGGTAAGTCGTTCGAGTACAGCGCGCCGTTGCCGAAGATCGGCGATACGGAGCTGGGCACGGTGCGCGTCGGCGTCTCGGCGCTGCT
>CALFMR010000025.1 GCA_937880585.1 uncultured Acidobacteriota bacterium | reverse complement strand
GTGTTCGAGCTGCTCGTCAAGCCGTACCCCAACTCGACAGCCGCCATCATGGCCAATCAGAAGCTGAAGGCCATGGGCACCGTCAAGAACTGAGACAAGGACTCCCCATGGGCAGCGTGAACAAGGCAATCCTCGTTGGCAACCTCGGCCGCGACGCCGAGATGCGCTTCACCGCCGGCGGCACGCCCGTCGCCACCGTCAGCCTCGCGACGACCGAGCGCTATACCGATCGCGACGGCCAGAAGCGCGAAGACACGCAATGGCACCGCGTCGTCATCTGGGGCAAGACGGCCGAGTCGCTGCACGAGTATCTGACGAAGGGCAAGCAGATCTACGTCGAGGGCCGCATCCAGACGCGCGAGTGGACCGACAAGGAAGGCAAGGCGGCCAAGACGACCGAGATCCGCGCGGACCGTGTCGTGCTCCTGAGCAGCGGCGGCGGCATGGGCGGACCACGTCCTGGCGGGCGCGATCGCTACGCGTCCGAGCCGTCGGAGAGCGCGCCGGCGGACATGCACGTCGACGCGCCGAACGACGACGACATTCCGTTCTGAGAAGAACGGGATCAAGTTAGAAGTTCGAAGCCAGAAGCCAGAAGTTGAGGGGAGCGCCTGCGGCGCGTCTCGGACTTCTGGCTTCTCGCTATAACTTCCAACTTCTGGCTTCGAACTTCTGACTTCCTTCTGGCTTCTGGCTTCACGCTTCTAACTTTTACGTCCCGGCGCGGCCGTAGCGGTCTTCAAGACGCACGACGTCGTCGAGCTCGGGCGTCGAGACCTCGTAGATGTCGCAGTCTTCGATGGCCGTCATCCGGTGGACGGTCTTCGGCGAGACGTGGACCGACTCGCCGGGCGCCAGGCGGCGTTCGACGAGCTTGCCGTCGACTTCGATCTCGAACAGCAGATCGCCTGACGCGAGGTACACGGTCTCGTCCTTGACGTTGTGATACTGCAGGCTGAGCGCGTGGCCCTTGTCCACGTGGATCAGTTTGCCGACGTAGCGATCCGTCTTCGCCCAGTGGAGCTCGTACCCCCACGGCTTGTCCACCCGTGTCACGCCCATCTACTCCTCCATCACGTCCCGGTGCCGCACGCGCACGCGGATGCCCTCGATGCGCCGCAGCCGCACGGCCAGCGCCTCGGCAATCGCCACGGACCGGTGCCGTCCGCCCGTGCACCCGATGGCAATCGTCAGATACGTCTTGCCTTCCTCGATGTAGCGCGGCACGAGAAATTCCAGCAGCGCCGTCGTGAGCGTCATGAACCGCCCGGCGACCTTCGTGCGCAGCACGTAGCGCGCCACGCGCGCGTTACGCCCGCTCCACCGACGCAGACCCGGAACGAAATGCGGGTTCGGAAGAAACCGCACATCGAGCACGAGGTCCGCGTCCTCGGGCACGCCGCGCCTGAAGCCGAAGCTCAGCACGGTCACCGACAGCGGCGCGGCCGGCGCACCGCCGGTCGTCTCGAGAATGCGACGCCGCAGTTCGTGGACCGTCAGCGCGCTCGTGTCGATGACCTCGTCCGCGAGCTGGCGGATCGGCTCGAGCAAACGCCGCTCTTCAGCCAGGCCTTCGGCGATCGTCCGGCCACCGCCGAGGGGATGCGGCCGGCGCGTCTCACTGAAACGGCGTAGCAGCACGCTGTCGGCCGATTCGAGAAAGATGAGACGCACGCCGCGCCCCGCGCGCTTCTTCAGCCGCCGGTAGACGGCCGGGAATCGCGACAGACCTCTCCCCTCACGAATGTCGACGACGACGGCGGCGCGGCGCACACCGTCGCGGTCGCGGAGCGGCAGGTCCGCGAACGTCGGGATGAGCGCGATGGGCAGGTTGTCGACGCAGGAATAGCCGAGATCCTCGAGCGCGCGAATGGCGTGCGACTTCCCCGCCCCCGACAACCCGGTTACGACAACGAAAGGAGCGGCCGCCGGCGGCCGTCGGGGAGCGACCCGCGCCATGCGCTAGACCTCGGGCTCGACCAGTCCGAGCCGACCGTCGGCGCGGCGATAGAGCACGGTGAGCCTATCCGAACCGGCTTCGCGAAACACGAGGATCCCCTCGCCGCCGTCGTCCAGCACCAGGGCGGCGTCCTCGACCGTCATCGGCCGCGGTTCGTAGCCGGCGATCCGGACGATCCGACGCGGCTCGCTGACGTCATCGGCAGCGCCGGCATCGGCGGCGACGGGCCCTCCGGCGGCCAGGAGACGCGGCGATACGGCCGCGCCAATCTTGCGCCGGGTCTTGCGCCGATCCACGAGCTTCTTCGCCTGCTGCGCAACGCGCGTCACGGCCATCGCCACCGCGGTGCCGAGCCGCGCGTGACGGCCGACGGCCACGAGCCGCTGATCGCGGCGCGCGTGTACGGTCACTTCGCACACGTACTGGCCGCGCTCGCGCGAGACGATGCACTGGGCCGTCAGGGCCGCATCGCCCAGCAGCCGGTCGAGCCGTCCGATCTTCTTGGTGATGTCGGCGCGGGCCGCGGCGTCGACGACGACGCGACGGCCGGTCACGGTGAGCCTCATGCGTTTCCCACGGCCGCGGGTGATCAGGCAGCCCCGCGGATCAGTAGAGCACCTTGCGCTGGTTCGACGTCGGGATGCGCAGTTCCTCGCGGTACTTGGCGATCGTGCGGCGGGCGAGCACGAGCCCTTCCTTCTGGAGGATGCTCATGATCTTCGAGTCGCTGAGCGGCCGGCGCTGATCCTCGGCCTCGATGATCTTGCGGATGCGCTGCTTGATCGTCACCGACGACACGCTTTCGCCGTACGAGCTGCTGATGCCGCTGTGGAAGAAGAACTTCAGCTCGTAGACGCCCTGCGGCGTGTGCATGTACTTGTTGTTGACGACGCGCGACACCGTCGACTCGTGCATGCCGATGTCGTTGGCCACGTCGCGCAGCACGAGCGGCCGCAGGTGCTCGATGCCGTGGTCCAGGAACGCACGCTGGAAGTTGATGAGGCTCGTCGCGACCTTGAGGATCGTCTTCTGCCGCTGATCGACGGACTTCAGCAGCCAGAGCGCGGCGCGGAACTTGTCCTTCACGTACGCACGCGTCTCGTCCGACGCTTCGCCGCCCTTGTCGAGCAGGCGCCGGTACACCGGGCTGATGCGAAGCTGCGGCAGGCCGTCCTCGTTCAATACCGCACGGTACCCGTCGTCGGTCTTCACGATGTAGACGTCCGGGATGACGTACTGTGAGTCGGCCGGACTGTAGCGCGAGCCCGGCTTGGGATCGAGATTGCGGATGACGTCGATGTGCTGCTTGACGTCCTCGGGGTCCACCCCGAGCGCGCGCGCGATCTCGGGGATGCGATGGTTCTGCAACAGCCGCAGATGGTCGCGCACGATCGTTTCGGCCGGCGTGCCCGCCAGGCCGAGATGCCGGATCTGCAGCAGCAGACACTCTTGCAGATCGCGCGCGCCGACGCCGACCGGGTCGAAGGTCTGCACGTGCTCGAGCGCCTGCTCGACCGCCGTCACATCCCAGCCGCCGAGCGAGGCGATCTCGTTGACGGACGCGACCAGATAGCCGTCGTCGTCGATGTTGCCGATGATGGCCGCGCCGATCTCGCGCACCGTGTCGTCGACCGTCTGCAAGTTGAGCTGCCACGCGAGGTGATCGGCCAGCGATCCCTTGCTCGACAGCGTGTTCTCGATCGGCGGCAACTCCTTCACTTCCTGCGGCTGCCGCGGCCGGTAGCCGTCGTCGAGATACTCGCCGAAGAAGTACTCGTAGTCCTGATCGTCCCAGGTGTCGTCCCGATTCTCTTCCTTCTTCTCGGCCTCGGGCGCCTCGGTCGTCTGCGCCGCCTCCTGCGTCACCGGATCTTCGGTGGGCATCTCCTCCAGGAGCGGGTTTTCCACCATTTCCTGGTTCAGCAGCTCGGCGAGCTCGATCGTCGACATCGGCAGCAGCTTGATCGCCTGCTGGAGCGATGGCGTCAGAATGAGCTTCTGAACGAGCCGGGCGTGGAGCTTCTGCTGAATGGCCATCAGACGTCGTGTCTCTGGTGCGATCCCAATCTTAGTCCAGCCGGAATTCCGAACCGAGGTAAATCCGCTTCACGTCGTCGTCGGCGGCCAGGCTGTCCGGCGTGCCGCTCCGGAAGATCACGCCATCGTGCACGATGTACGCGCGATCGGTGATCTTCAGCGTCTCGCGGACGTTGTGGTCCGTCACGAGGACGCCAATGCCACGGTCCTTCAGATGTACCACGATTTTCTGGATGTCGGCGACCGCGATGGGATCGATGCCCGCGAACGGCTCGTCGAGCAGGATGAACTTGGGACGATTGACGAGCGCGCGCGTAATCTCGACGCGCCGCCGCTCGCCGCCCGACAACGTGTAGGCGCGTGACCGTGCGAGCGGCGTGAGCCCGAGCTCGGAGAGGAGATCCGTCAGCCGGCTCCGCCGCTCGGCGCTCGTGATGGGCAGCGTCTCGAGGATCGCGCGGATGTTCTGCTCGACCGTCAGTCCGCGGAAGATCGACGGCTCCTGCGGCAGATAGCCCACGCCCTTGCGCGCCCGGATGTACATCGGATCGGTCGTGATGTCGTGGTCGTCGAGCAGCACGCGGCCCGCGTCGGGACCCGTCAGGCCGACGACCATCCCGAACGTCGTGGTCTTCCCCGCGCCGTTCGGTCCGAGCAGACCGACGACCTCGCCCGACGAGACGTCGAGCGAGACGCCGCGCACGACCGTGCGGCCGCCGTACGACTTGGTGAGATCTTCCGTGCGTAGCGTGGCCATCAGCGTTTGGTCCCGGCCGGCGGCACACACGGCTGCTTGGGTTGCGTGAACGAGCCGGCCGGATTCTCGGCATCGAGGAACGAGGGCGCGCCCAGCTCGCCCGCGAAATGCGCGGTGGTCCCAATCGCGATCGAACAGGTGCCGGCGTCGTCCCGCGTCAAGAGCGCGAGCGAATGTCCCACGAGCGTGTACTGATCCGCCCGCGCGTCGTACCGCAGCGTGTCACCGTAGGCCTCGCGGCCGTCGGCTGTGATCAGGACGGCGGCGTGCCTCCACCGCATAAGG
>CALFMR010000024.1 GCA_937880585.1 uncultured Acidobacteriota bacterium | reverse complement strand
CTCGATCAGGCGTCGTGTCGCGCGTGGACCGACGACGCTCGAGCGGAGCTGCACCGACGCGGAGCTCTGCTCGACGAACGCCGCGCGGCGGGATTCGTGCGGCAAGGCCACGGCGATCTCCACCTCGGCAACATCGTCGTCATCGACGGGCGGCCGACGCTCTTCGACGCGATCGAATTCAACGACGGGCTCGCGTGCGTCGACGTGCTCTACGATCTCGCGTTCCTGCTGATGGATCTGTGGCATCACCGGCTGCCGCGTCACGCCAACGCGGTGTGGAACGGCTATCTCGCCGAGACTGGCGACCTCGGTGGCGTCGCGCTGCTTCCGCTCTTCCTCTCGTGCCGCGCCGCGGTGCGGGCGAAAACGAACGCGACTGCCGCCCGGCTTCGGCCCGAGTCGAGACCGCGCCACGACCTGCAGGACTTGGCACGCGCGTATCTTGCGATGGCTCGCGATCTCCTCCACCCGCCACGCCCGTGCGTCATCGCCATCGGCGGGTTCTCAGGCACGGGCAAGTCGACGCTCGCCCGCGGACTTGCGCCGTCGATCGGTCCAGTTCCCGGTGCGATCGTGATTCGCAGTGACGAGATCCGGAAGCGGCTGTCTGGCGTCTCGCCTCTTCAGCGACTCGTTCCAGAACACTACACGCCGGAGACATCCGCACGTGTGTACGCCGCCGCTGTCGATCGCGCGAAGGTCGCCATCCAGCAGAGCCACAGCGTGGTCATCGATGCGGTGTTCGCGCGGCCCGACGACCGGGTGGCGATCGAACGCGTCGCGAACGAGGCGTCCGTGCCGTTCGCCGGTCTCTGGCTCGAAGCGCCCGAGGCCATGCTCGTCTCGCGCATCGAACGACGGCGCCACGACGCCTCCGATGCCACGGCCGACGTGATCCGCCATCAGCTCGAGCAGCCGACCGGCGTCGTGACCTGGCATCGCCTCGACGCCTCGACGCCGCCGCCCGTCGTGCTCGAACGCGCCGGCGCCCACGTGGGCGCAATCGGAGGCGCGAACATTGGGGGAATCGACGCGGCGGCGTCCTGAGCCGCTCGAAACCCAGCCCCTGGCGGTCGCGGACTGGCCTCGCCCCGCGGATTCGCCCTCCACCTACACACCCCCGGAGTTCCGTCGGGCCGCCGTCGGTAAATTCCTGTCACCGTTTCGCCGTATTCTTGACTGCCGATAAGCCCGGGCGCCGCCTGCGCCGGGGCGGAGCGCTTCCCCTGTGCCGAACATGTCCCCGGTCCTGCGTGGTCTCGTCCTGTGTGTCCTCTCCTCGTCGCTCGCCGCGTGCGGATCCGCGTCCGGAGCGGCCGGCGCGGGCGGTAGTGGGGGGCGCGGCGGGCGAGGGGGACGCGGCGGCGGCGGGCTCGTCCCGGTCGTGGTCGGGCACGTCACCCAGAAAGACGTCCCGGTCGACATCGCGGCCATCGGCAACGTCGAGGCGTACTCGACCATCACCGTCCGCGCGCAGGTCACCGGCGTCCTGACGGGCGTTCACTTCAACGAAGGCGACTTCGTCAAGCCGGGCGACAAGCTGTTCACCATCGACCCGCGCCCCTACCAGGCCGCGCTGCAGGAAGCGGAAGCGACGCTCGCGCGCGACGAGGCACTGCTCACGCAGTCCCAGGCCCAGCTCGCCCGGGACCTCGCCAACGCCGCGTACCTGAAAGGCCAGTCGACGCGACAGGGTGAGCTCGTCGCGCGCGGCCTCATCTCGAAGGATCTCGGTGAGCAGGCCACGTCGGCCGCCGCCGCGGGAGACGCGTCGGTCGCCGCCGATCAGGCGGCGGTCAAGGGCGCCGAGGCGCAGCTCGACGCGCAGCGCGCCGCGGTCGACAGCGCACGGCTGCAGTTGGGCTATACGAGCATCACCTCGCCCATCAGCGGCCGCACCGGCAGCCTGATGGCCAAGGCGGGCAATCTCGTCACGGCCAACAGCACGGAGCTGCTGACCATCACGCAGATCCAGCCGGTCTACGTCACCTTCTCGATCCCGGCCGTGCACCTGCCCGCCATCAAGCAGCACATGGCCGAAGGCGTCCTCGACGTCACGGCTACGCCGCAGGATGGCGGCGATCCCGCCGTCGGCCAGCTCTCCTTCATCGACAACGCGGTCGACCCCACGACCGACACCATCAAGCTCAAAGCCACCTTCAAGAACGCGGACCACGTGCTGTGGCCGGGCCAATTCGCGCGCGTGAGCCTGCGCGTCGCCACGCTGCCGCACGTGGACGTCGTCGCCGCCGAAGCCGTACAGACCGGGCAGGACGGCCAGTTCGTGTTCGTCGTGAAGCCGGATTCGACCGTCGAACAGCGGCCGGTGACGACGGGTCAGGCCGCGGGCGAAGACGTGGTGATCACGAAAGGCCTGGCGACGGGCGAGACGGTCGTGACCGAAGGTCAACTGCGTCTCGAACCCGGTACACACGTGACGCTCGCCGATCCGACAACGGGCGAAGCCGCGGCGCCGGCCGCGGGCAACGGCGCAAATGGCCGCGGTGGAAACGGTCAGGGACGCGGACGCGGCGGTCGTGGCGGACGCAACGGTGGCCGCGGATAGCACGGGCCGACGGCCATGACGATCGAGACGCCGCGCGTGAGACGCCTGCCGCGAGCGGCCGGAGCAACGGCGTGAACATCTCCGAGGGCTTCATCCGGCGGCCGATTGCGACGAGCCTGCTCATGGCCGGCATCGCGCTCTTCGGCGTCGTCGCTTACCAGTCGCTGCCGGTGAGCGACCTGCCGCAGGTCGAGTACCCCACGCTGTCGATTGGCGCCTCGCTGCCCGGCGCGGATCCCGCGACGATGGCGTCCGCCGTCGCGAGCCCGCTCGAACGGCAGATGACGACGATCGCCGGCGTCGACTCGATGGTGTCGTCGAGCGGCACGGGCAACACCAACATCACGCTGCAGTTCGCGCTCGGCCGCAACATCGACAGCGCCGCGGTCGACGTGCAGACGGCCATCGCCGCCGTCCTGCCGATGTTGCCGACGACGATGACGTCGCCGCCGTCGTTCCGGAAGAACAACCCGAACGACTCACCCATCCTGATGCTGAACCTGACGTCGAACACGCTGCCGCTGCCGGCGCTCGACGACTACGCGGAGACGGTCATCGCGCCGCGCATCTCGATGGTGAGCGGCGTCTCGCAGGTACAGGTGCAGGGCGCGGCGAAATACGCGGTCCGCGTGCAGATCGATCCGAACCGGCTGCACGCCGAGCACATCGGGCTGAACGAGATCAGCCAGGCCCTCGACAACTGGAACGTGAACCTGCCGACCGGCGAGCTTTACGGTCCGAACTCGACCTACACGATCCAGGCCGCCGGCCAGCTCAACGACGCGGCGGAGTTCCGCCCGATCGTCGTGTCCTACCAGCAGGGCAAACCCATCCGCCTGGGCGACGTCGCCAACGTCATCGACAGCGTCGAGAACACGTTCAACACGTCCTGGTTCTATTCGAAGGACGCGAACGGCAAGCCGTCGAAACAGCGGGCGATCTCGCTGTTCGTCATGCGCCAGCCAGGCACGAACACGATCGACGTTACCGACGGCGTTCGCGCCCTGCTTCCGGATCTCGAAGCCGAGCTGCCGCCGGCCGCGCACGTGTCGGTGCGGCTCGATCGCTCGAAGACGATCCGCGCCGCGTTCGCCGACATCCAGTGGACGATGCTCGCCACGCTGGCGCTCGTCGTGGCGGTGATCTACCTCTTCCTGCACAACGGATCGGCCACGCTCATCCCGGCGCTCGCGCTGCCCTTCTCCGTACTCGGCACGTTCGCCGTGATGTCGGTGATGGGCTTCAGCCTGAACAACCTGTCGATGATGGCGCTCATCCTCTGCATCGGCTTCGTCGTCGACGACGCGATCGTGATGCTCGAGAACGTGGTGCGCCACATGGAGCACGGCGAGACGGCGTTCGAAGCCGCGCTCAAGGGCTCGCAGGAAATCGGCTTCACGATCCTGACGATGACGACGTCGCTCGCGGCGGTGTTCATCCCGATCCTGTTCATGACGGGCGTGCTCGGCCGGCTCTTCCGCGAGTTCGCGGTGACGATCACGGCGGCCATCATCATCTCGGGCCTCGTGTCGGTGACGCTGACGCCGATGCTGTGCAGCCGCTTCCTGAAAGTCACGTCGCTCCACGCCAAGCGCGGCTTCGCCGGCGTGCTCGAGCGAACGTTCGCCCGGCTGCAGCGCGGCTACGCGACCAGCCTCGCGGTCGTGCTTCGCCATCGTCCGGTGATGCTGGGCGTGTTCGTCGCGGTGTTGATCGCGACGATTTACATGTACCGCGTCATCCCGACGGGTTTCATCCCCGACGAGGACAACGACTCGGTCTCGGTCAGCCTGCAGGCCGCGCAGGGAACGTCGTTCTACGACATGTCGGACTGGACGCAGCAGGTCGCCGACATCGTCATCGCCAACCCGTACGTCGATTCGTTCCAGGCGGGCGTGAGCGGCGGATCGTCGAATCGAAGCCGCATGTTCGTGCAGCTCGTGCCACGCGCCACGCGGCCGCTCAGCGCGTCCGAGATCGCGCAGCAGCTCCGCGCCCAGACGAGCCGGTTCGCCGGCTTCCGCACGTTCGTCTCGCTGCCGCCCGCGCTGCAGATCGGCGGCCGGCAGGGCAATCAGAACTTCAGCATGATGATGCAGAGCCTCGACCACGACGAGCTGTACGCGTGGGCGGGCAAGGTCGAAGACGCGGTCGCGACGCGCGTGCCGGAAGTGCAGGACGTGTCGACGGACCTCGAGATGCGCAGCCCGCGGCTCGACCTGACGATCGACCGCGACAAGGCCGCGGCGCTCGGGCTGAACGCGACCGAGATCGAGAACACGCTGTCGACCGGCTTCGGATCGACGTGGGCGTCGACCATCTACGGACCGGCCAGCCAGTATCGCGTGATGCTCGAGCTCGAGCCACAGTACCAGGCGCACGCCGACGCGCTGAAGCAGATCGGCTTCAAGACGCCCGGCGGCGACATGGTGCCGCTCGACGCGGTCGTCAAGTACCACGAGACGGTCGGCCCCCAGTCGATCGCGCATTCCGGGCAGTTGCCGTCGGTGTCGATCTCGTTCGGCCTCAAGCCGGGCGCGTCGCTCGGCGCGGCGACGGCGCACGCCAAGGCGGTGGCCGACGCGATGCTGCCGCCGACGGTGACGACGAGCTTCGAGGGCCAGGCGAAGGTCTTCGAAGAGTCGATGACGAACCTCGGCGTGTTGCTCATCGTCGCGATTGGCGTCGTCTACATCGTGCTCGGCGCGCTGTATGAGAGCTACATCCATCCGATCACGATTCTCTCGGGCCTGCCGTCGGCGGGCCTCGGCGCACTCGTCACGCTCGATCTGTTCGGCAACCAACTGAACATCTACTCGTTCGTCGGCCTCATCCTGCTCATCGGCCTCGTGAAGAAGAACGCGATCATGCAGATCGACTTCGCGCTCGACGCCGAGCGCCGGCTCGGCAAGTCGCCGGCCGACGCGATCCACGAAGGCTGCCTGCTCCGCTTCCGGCCGATCATGATGACGACGATGGCCGCGCTGCTGGGCGCGGTGCCGATCGCGCTGGGCTACGGCGCGGGCGGCG
>CALFMR010000023.1 GCA_937880585.1 uncultured Acidobacteriota bacterium | reverse complement strand
GTCGGCGGACGTCTTCGTCGGCACGCGCCCGGTCCGCGGCGAAGTGCTGCGCGGCCTGCTGCTCCTGCCCGTCGTCTTTCTGCTCGTGACGGGCATCGTGCTCGGGCTGCGAGCCATCGCGCCGTGGACGCACACGGTGGCCGAGAGTCCGCTCGAGCACTACATGCGCACGCCGCTCGACACCGCGATCTTCGCGGTCGTGGCCATCCTGGCCGGCGGCGTGCGCGAAGAGCTGCAGCGGGCGTTCATCCTCCACCGGTTCGAGCAGCGGCTCGGCGGCGCGATTGTCGGGTTGGCGGTGTTCAGCGTGACGTTCGGCGCGCTGCACGTCAATCAGGGCATCGACGTCGCCACGGCCGTCGGCGTGCTCGGCCTCATCTGGGGCATCCTCTATCTCAAGCGGCGATCGGCCGTCATGGCCATGGTCAATCACGGCAGCTTCAACGCCGCGCAGGTACTGCAAGTCGTGCTCGCGCGCCTTCTCGGCGCCTGACCGATGAGGCGACGATCCGGACGGCCGCACGCGCCGGCCTGGATCCTGCTGGCGATCTTCGTCGTCTCACTGCCGGCGGTCACGACGCGGATCTACGCGTCGGACGAGATCGAGTACTACGCGTGGCTTCGATCGGTCGCCTTCGATCGCGACGTCAACTTCCAGAACGAGTACCTGCACTTCTATGACGCCGGCGGCGCGCGCGATGCCGGATTCCACGAGACGTTCCTCGAGACGCGCACCGAGGCCGGACACCTCGTCAACTTCGCGCCGATCGGATCGGCGCTGTTGTGGGCGCCGTTCTTCGCGGTCGGACACCTCGTCGCGATTGCGACGGGCGCGCCCGCCGATGGCTTCAGTCACCCCTACATCGCGAGCATTGCGTACGCGTCGGCGGTCTACGGCCTCTTCGCCCTTCTCCTGACGCTCGCCATCGTCCGACGCCTGGTCGGCGACGACCTGCGTGCGACGCTCGTCGTGTGGCTGGGCACGCCGCTCGTCTTCTACATGTACGTCGCGCCGGGCTTCGCGCACGCGACCTCGGCGTTCGCCGTGTCGCTGTGTCTCTGGTGCTGGCTGCGCGTGCGCCGGACCTGGACGCCGGCCGGCGCGATCGCGCTCGGCGCCGCGGGCGCGCTCATGGCCATGGTGCGCGAGCAGGACGCGCTCTTCGCGGTGGCGCCCGCGATCGATTTCCTTTGGTGGGCGTGGCGCATGCGCGGCCAGGCGGGACACTGGCGCCGCGCCGCCGCGACGGGCATCGCCGGTGCCGTCGCGTGGCTCGCGGCCTACACACCGCAACTGGCCGCCTATCATGCGCTCAACGGACACTTCGGGCCGACGCACCTCGTCGCGCGCAAGATGACGTGGTCGTCGCCTCACTTCTTCCAAGTGCTGCTCTCGCCCGAGCACGGCTTCTTCATCTGGACGCCGCTCGCCGTCGTCGCGCTCGCCGGTCTCGGCTGGCTCGCGGTGGCGCGCCGTCAGGATCTGCCACCTGAATCGCGGTATCTCGCGGTGCTCGCACTCCTGCTCGTCGCGCTGCAGGTCTACATCAACGGCTGCGTCGAGTCGTGGACCGTCGCCGGATCGTTCGGCCAGCGGCGCTTCGTGGCCTTGACGCCGCTCCTCGCGGTCGGGCTGGCCGCGATGAGCCGCGCGTGGGGATCGAAGCCGTTCGCCCGCGTCGGTTATACGCTCGTGCTCGTCGGCGGTCTCTGGTGGAACCTGGGTCTCATGGCGCAGTTCGGGCTGCACACGATGGATCGGCAGCGGCTCACGCCGATGGCCAACGCGCGCGCGACGTTCATCGACCTCCCAATCCGCGCGCCCGCACTCGTCTGGCGGTACTTGACGGATCGATCGTCGTTCTACGGCCTGCCACGGCGCTGATTCCTGGTGCCGGACCGGCGTTGCGCGGGGATACACTAGAGCGCGTGACACACTGGATCTTTGGCCGGGTCCGGCATCGCGCCGGACGTCGGCCGTGCGTCATCGCAGGCTTGGCCTTGCTCTGCGCCCTGGCCGCGCGTCCGGCCTGGTCGCAGGACGCCATCGACGATCTCGACGATCTCACGACGGCGGCGGGCGCCTCCGGTCAGTCGGCGACCGGCTGGCGCGGCGCGCTGACCGATTCGTTCCGGTTGCTCATGATGGAGCACGCCGGACGCATCGCGTTCCAGGAAAAGACGCGCCGGGAACTCGGCGGTCCGTTCTTCAGGGACTACGCGCGGTCCGTGAAGTGGCCGCGGAAATGGGAAGACGGCGACGCGTGGGGTGTGAACTACGTCGGCCATCCAATTCACGGCGCCGCCGCGAGCCGCATCTGGCTCGATCACACCGACCACGATCCGCGGTTCGACAACACGGCCGCCTACTGGGCCAGCCGCGGCATCGCGGCCGCCTGGGCGGCCGGCTACAGCATGCAGTTCGAGTTCGGCCCGTTGAGCGAAGCCTCAATCGGCAACGTCGGGCTCGATCCGGCGACGACCGGCTGGGTCGACCACGTGATCACGCCGGCCGGTGCGTTCGCGTTCACCGTCGGCGAGGACGTGCTCGATCGCTACTTCATCACCCTCGTCGAGCGGCATACGCGGAACCGGTTCTATCGCGCCGTCATACGCGTCATCTTCAACCCGAGCCGATCGCTGGCCAACGTCACCGAAGGCCGATCGCCCTGGTTCCGCCCCGACCGCCCGCTCCGGTAGCGGCGGCCCGCCGCCGCGAAGGACTGTGACCGTCCTGTACTTTGCCGATACCCGTTTCCCCATCGAGCGCGCGAATGGGGTGCAGACGATGGCGACGTGTCAGGCGCTCGCGACGCGCGGACATGACGTCACGCTCGTGACGCGTCCCGACACGGGCATCGCCGCGCCGCGCGATCCGTTCGCGTTCTACGGCCTGGCCCCGACGTCGATGTTGACCTGGCGGACCATTCCGGCGCGCACCGATCGCCGCGCCTCGCGGGTCGCGTTCCTCGTCGGCGCCCTTGCCATCGCGCTCGGCCATCGCGAGGCTGTCGTCTATACGCGCGATCTCGGTCTCGCGGCGTTTCTCGCGCGCGTGCCGGCCGCGCGTCGGCCCCGGCTCGTGTACGAATCGCACGGCATCGCGCCCGTCGTCAGCGCCGAGTTGCCCACGCTCCTCGGCCAGCCGGCCCTTGCGCCGTCGGCAGCCAAGCTGCGCCGGCTCGATCGCCGCGAGCGGCGCGTGTGGACGCGCGCGGCCGGTTACGTGACGATCACCCACGCCCTCGCCGGCGATCTCGCCGCCCGCTACGGCCCTCGTCCTGACGTCGTCGTCGCGCCCGACGGCGCGGCCGAGGCGCCCGCGGCGCCTGCCACGCGAGACGCCGCCCCGGTCGCCGCCTATGCGGGTCATCTCTATCCTTGGAAGGGCGCGGACGTGTTCGTCCGAGCGCTCGCGCAAGCGCCGGACGTTCGTGGGCTCATCGTCGGCGGTCATCCCGCCGAACGCGACCGCGCGCGAATCGACGCACTCGCCGCGGCGGTTGGCGTCGCCGGCCGACTCGAGATGACGGGACTGGTTCCGTCGTCTGACGTCGGCACCCATCTCGCGCGCGCGACCGTGCTCGTGCTGCCGAACGTCGCGACGACGATCTCCGATCGCTACACGTCGCCGCTCAAGCTCTTCGAATATTTGTGGACCGGCCTGCCGATCGTGGCGTCCGACCTTGCCGCGATTCGCGAAGTGCTCACCGACGGCCTGACCGCCCTGCTGGATCCGCCGGACGCTGCCGGCGCGCTGGCTCAGGCGCTCGTGCGCGTTTCGACGGATCGCACATTGGCGTCGACGCTCGGCGCCGCGGCCCGCGCACTCGCCCCGCGCTTCACCTGGCACGCGCGGGCGGCGCGCCTCGAGGCCGCGCTCGTGGGCGCGACGGCCGCATCATGATTTCGTCCGACCTCCTCGACGTCGTCGAGTGCCCCGAGTGCCGGGTGCCGCTCGAGCGCACGCCAGATCGGATCCGCTGCGCGCGGTGTGGACGGACGTTCACGGCCGACCGCGGCTACCTCGATCTGCGCCCCGCCGCGTCGTTCGCCGAACAGACACGCTATCTCGACGACGACCTGCACGCCGACGCGCGCCATGCGTCGATCGCGCCTCCGCTGCTGGGATCGCGCGTGCGGTTGACGATGCTCCGTCGGTTCCTGCGGCCGGCCGCGGGCGATCGCGCGATCGATCTCGGCTGTGGCAGCGGCCGCACGCTCGCATGGACGGCGGATGCAGGCTGGCAGTCGGTCGGGATCGACATCAGCCCGCACTTCGCCGACGAGGCAGTCGCGCGCTTCGACGTCCTGCTCGGCGATCTGCGGCGGCTGCCCATTCGGGACAGCGTCTTCACCAAGGCGTGGTCGCTCGACGTGCTCGAACACGTCTCGCCTCAGGCCTTTCGCGACGTGCTGTCGGAAGCCAACCGCGTGCTCGCGCCCGGCGGCGTGTTGTTCGTCTACACGCACGTCCGACGCAACGGGCCGCTCGGCTGGGGCGTGCGGATGATGAACGGCCTCGCGCATCTCTGCGAACGCGTCGGCCTCATCGACCTGCGGCAGGAGCGGCTGCGCAAGTCCGACCATCTCAATCCCATCGTCGACCACGAGATGCTGCGTCGCGAGGTGGCTGCGTGTGGATTCGAGATCGCGCGGCTCACCTACTACACGCCGATCATCGGCGCCTTCGTCGAGAACGTCCTTGCGCGCATCGTCGAACGGCGCCTCGTGCGGCGCGCGTCGCGTGACTCCAGCGCGACGTCGACGAGCGCGGACGAGACGGCCGTCCAGCGGGCGCGGCGGCAGGCGCAGACCCGCGTACGGCATCGCGGCGCGACGTACTACGCGCTGCGGATGATCTCGGCCGTCATGATGCTCGACGTGTGGCTGTTCGGGCGCATCCGGTCGGGCCCGTACTTCGCGCTCTTCCGGAAGATCGGCGATCCGACACATCGCGCGACTGGCGCGTCGACGCAAGAGACGCAGCCCGCGTCGGCGACGGCCGGAGGACGCTGACGTGCGCATCCTCTACTGCGCCCTCGATCAACGCGTCCCAGGAACGCTCGGCGGATCGGTCCACGTCCAGGCCGTGGCCGAAGGGCTCGCGGCGCGAGGACACGAGGTTCACGTCGCCGCGCAGTCCGCCGGTGCGTCGCCCGCGCCTGGCGTCACCTGGCACGATGCGCGCCCGCCCTTCGGCCGGCCGGAACTGCGATGGATGCGGACGCGCTCGATGACGTCGCTCGCGCGCGAGATCCGCGCGGACGCCGTCATCGAGCGCTACTACAACTTCGGCGGCGAGGGCGTGCTCGCCGCGTCGCGGCTCGATATCCCGGCCGTCCTCGAAGTGAACGCGCCGGTCGTCGACTATCCGGGATCGGCCAAAGCGCGCATCGACCGCGGCCTCGTCGTCGAGCCGATGCGCCGCTGGCGCGACCGCATCTGCCGGCGCGTGGATCTGTTCGTCACGACCACGGCCGACATCCTGCCGGCATGGGTCGATCGCGCGCGCGTGCTCGAGATCGAGTGGGGCGCCGACGTCGATCACTTCCGGCCTGCGAAAACGCCGCGGGTCGTGCCGGCGGGTGGCCGCATCCAGTGCGTGTTCGCCGGTGCGTTCCGATCGTGGCACGGGGTCGTGCACCTGGCCGCGGCGCTCGCGCGACTGCACGCGGCCGGCGACGAGCGCTTCGGCGCGACGTTCATCGGCGATGGGCCGGAGCGGCCGGTCGTCGAGCGCGTGGCCCGCGATCTGCCAGGCATTACCTTCACGGGCGCGATGCCTCACGATCGGCTGCCGGCGGCGCTCGCCGCGGGCGACATCGGCGTGGCGCCCTTCGATCCGTCACGGCACGCGCCGCTGCGCCTCGGCTTCTACTGGTCGCCGCTCAAAATCTTCGAGTACATGGCGGTCGGTCTGCCGGTCGTGGCGCCCGCGCTGCCGCGGCTCGCGCGGCTGGTCGAGTCGAGTGTCGAGGGCATGCTGTACGACCCGATCGAGCCGCGCGCGCTCGATCGCGCGCTCGTCGCGCTGGCCGACGATGTCGTGCGTCGCCGGATGGGTCTGGCCGCGCGCGACCGCGTCGTTCGCGACTTCAGTTGGACGGCACACTGCGCGGCGCTCGATGCGCGCCTGCGCGCGCTGGCCGCATGAGCGCTCCGCTCCGCGTGCTCATC
>CALFMR010000022.1 GCA_937880585.1 uncultured Acidobacteriota bacterium | reverse complement strand
TCACCGGCCGCACGCTGGCCGAGGAAGCGGCTGACGCCGTCGAGACGCCCGGTCAGCAGGTCGTCCGCCCGGTCGACGCGCCACTCTCGCCAACCGGCGGGCTCGTCATCCTGCGTGGCAGCCTGGCGCCCGAAGGGGCTGTCGTCAAGGTCGCCGGACATGCCAAGCACGTCCATCGCGGTCCGGCGCGGGTCTTCGACGGCGAGGAAGCGACCTTCCAGGCGGTCCAATCCGGCGCGATCCGTCCTGGAGACGTGGTCGTCATCCGATATGAAGGACCGAAGGGCGGTCCTGGCATGCGCGAGATGCTCGCGGTGACCGCGGCCATCGTCGGCGCCGGGCTCGGCAGTTCCGTGGCGCTCGTGACCGACGGCCGGTTCTCGGGCGCGACGCAGGGCACGATGGTCGGCCACGTGGCCCCCGAAGCGGCCGCCGGCGGCCCGATCGCCATCGTCCGCGACGGGGACCCGATCACGATCGACGAGACGACGGGCCGGATCGATCTGGATTTGCCGGCGACCGACATCGCCGCGCGGCTGGGCACCTGGAAGGCCCCGGCGCCGAAAGCCACCCGCGGCGTGCTCGCGAAATACGCGCGCCTGGTCTCGTCGGCGGCGGTGGGCGCGGTCACGGAATAAGGCAAGTTAGAAGTTTGAAGACGGAAGCCAGAAGTTGAGGGAGAAGTTAGAAGATGTTTTTGAGACGCGCCGAAGGCGCCTCCGCACTTCTGGCTTCAAACTTCTAACTTCGTAACGGAGACAACAATGCGGCTGACGGGTGCGGAAATTCTGTGGGACTGCTTGGTGCGCGAGGGCGTAACGGATGTCTTCGGGTATCCGGGCGGCGCGATTCTTCCCGCGTATGACGCGATGCTGAAGTATCCGATCCGCCACGTCCTCGTCCGCCACGAGCAGGGCGCGACGCACATGGCTGACGGCTACGCGCGCGCGAGCGGCAAGGTCGGCGTGGCCGTCGCGACGAGCGGACCGGGCGCGACGAACATGGTCACCGGCATCGCCACCGCGATGCTCGACTCGTCGCCCATCGTCTGCATCACCGGGCAGGTCGGCAGCCGGCTCATCGGATCGGACGCGTTCCAGGAGACGGACATCACCGGCATCACGCTGCCGGTGACGAAGCACAACTACCTGGTCACGCGCGCCGACGAAGTGGCCGAGACCGTGCGCGAGGCGTTTCTCGTCGCGCAGTCGGGCCGTCCCGGGCCCGTGCTCATCGACATCACGAAGGACGCGCAGCAGTCGTCGGCCGAGTTCGACTGGGACGCCGCCGCGCCGCCGTCCTCGTCTGCCGGCCGGCATCCCCACCCGCGCGAAGCCGACATGCGGCAGGCGATCGAGCTCATCCGGTCCGCGCGGCGGCCGCTCGTGCTCGCCGGTCACGGCCTGATGCTCGCCAACGCGACCGAAGCGCTGCGCAACTTCGTCGACGCGACGGGCGTGCCGGTGGCCGTCACCTTGCTCGGCATCGGCTGTCTGCCGGCGTCGCACCCGCTCAACCTCGGCATGATGGGCATGCACGGCGAGGCGTGGGTGAACACCGCCATCCAGGAAGCCGACCTGCTGATCGCGCTCGGCATGCGCTTCGACGACCGCGTCACGGGCAACCTCAAGAACTACGCGCCGAACGCGCGCAAGATCCACGTGGACATCGACCCGGCCGAGATCGGCAAGAACGTGCCGGTCGACGTCGGCATCACGGCCGATCTCCGCGAGGCGATCGAAGCGTGGCTGCCGTCGATCGAACGCCTCGATCTCGGCGAGTGGCTCGGCCGCATCGACGCGCTCAAGGGCGACTCGGCCGTCCGCGACATCCAGAAGCTGCCCGACGACGGGCATCTGTACGCGGCGCACGTGATCAACGACATCTGGCGCGCGACGAACGGGCAGGCCGTGGTCGTGACCGACGTCGGCCAGCACCAGATGTGGGAGGCCCAGTACTACCATCACGACCAGCCGCGTACGCTCATCACGTCGGGCGGGCTCGGCACGATGGGCTTCGCGCTGCCGGCGGCGATTGGCGCGAAGATGGCGCGGCCCGACGCCGAGGTGTGGGTGATTGCCGGCGACGGCGGCTTCCAGATGACGCTCTGCGAGCTGGCCACCATCCAGCAGGAGCGGCTCAAGGTCAACATCGCCATCATCAACAACGGCTACCTGGGCATGGTGCGGCAGTGGCAGGAGTTCTTCTACGAGCGCCGCTATGCCGCGACGCCGCTGCTCAGCCCGGACTTCGTCAAGCTGGCGGACGCCTACGGCATCCAGGCGCAGCGCGTGACCGCGCGGCGTGACGTCGTGCCGGCCGTCGAGGCGGCGCGCGCGCATGACGGCGCCGTGCTGCTCGACTTCCGCGTCGAGCAGGAAGACTCCGTCTACCCGATGGTCCCGGCCGGCGCGGACCTCCACAAGATGATTCGTCGTCCGTCGCCGCTCGCCGAGACCGGCGCGGATCGGTCGTAAGGAGCTCACGTCATGTCGATTACGTTCGTGGTCGAAGTTGCCGACAAGCCCGGCGTGCTCAACCGGGTGTCGTCGCTCGTGCGGCGGCGCGGCTACAACATCGAGTCGCTGACCGTCGGTCATGCCGGCACGCCCGGCGTGTCGCGCATCACGCTCGTCATGGAGGCGAATCCCGACGCCGCGGCGCGCATCGAGGCGAACCTCTACAAGCTCGTGCACGTCCAGCGCGTCATCAACGTCAGCGACCTGCCGACCGTGTACCGGCACCTGGCGCTCATCAAGGTCGCCGCCTCGGCCGAGTCGCGCAGCCAGGTCATGCAGCTCGTCGACGTGTTCCGCGCGCGCGTGGTCGACGTCGCGCCCGATTCGCTCATCATCGAGATCACGGGCGCCGACGAGAAGATCGACGGCCTGCTCGAGATCCTGCGGCCGTTCGGCGTGCTCGAGGTGGCCAAGACCGGATGCCTGGCGATGGTCCGCGGCGCGTCGATCCGTCCCACCTCGTCCGCGACGTCGGGCGGCTCGTCGGCCGACCCGGTTGACGCGGCCGTCTCGTTTTCCGTGTAATCACCGTTTGCCGCCGTCCGCGAGCCGCGCGCCCCCGGGCGTGCCTCGCGGCGGGCGGCGTCCGTACCCGCACCCGGCCCGCCGGCGCTGCCGGCGGCCATCGAGGAGTCCATGGCCAAGATCTATTACGAACGTGACGCAGACCTTTCCCTCATCCGTGGCCGCAAGGTGGCCATTCTCGGCTATGGCTCGCAGGGCCACGCCCATGCGCTCAATCTCCGCGACAGCGCCGTCACCGTGCGCGTCGGGCTGCCCGAAGGCAGCCGCTCGCGTGCGACCGCCGAGAAGGACGGCCTCGAGGTGATGACGCCGGCCGAGGCGTCCAAGTGGGCGGACGTCATCATGGTGCTCGTGCCCGACACGTCCGCCGCGGCGCTCTACAAGACCGACATCGCGCCGGCGCTCACCAAGGGCAAGATGCTGATGTTCGCGCACGGCTTCAACATCCGCTTCGGCACGATCGTGGCGCCGCCCGACGTCGACGTCACGATGATCGCGCCGAAGTCCCCCGGCCATCGCGTCCGCGAGCTGTACGTCGAAGGCGGCGGCACGCCGGCGATCGTCGCCGTCCACCAGGATGCGACGGGCCAGGCCAAGGCGATTGCGTTGTCCTACGGCGCCGCGATCGGCGTCGCGCGCGCGGGCATGGTCGAGACGACGTTCGCGGAGGAGACCGAGACGGATCTCTTCGGCGAACAGGTCGTGCTCTGCGGCGGCGTGAGCGCGCTCATCACGTCCGCGTTCCAGACGCTCGTCGATGCCGGCTATCAGCCAGAGATCGCCTACTTCGAGTGCGTCCACGAGCTGAAGCTCATCGTCGACCTCATCTACCGCGGCGGGCTCAACTACATGCGCTACTCGATCAGCGACACGGCCGAGCACGGCGACTACACCGCCGGGCCGCGCATCGTGACCGACGAGACGCGCAAGGCGATGAAGGCGATCCTGTCCGAGATCCAGAGCGGCGAGTACGCACGCAAGTGGGTCGCCGAACACGAAGCCGGCCGGCCGTGGTTCAACGCCGTCCGCGCGAAGGAGCGGACACAGCTCGTCGAACGCGTCGGCGCCGAACTACGCCAGATGATGCCGTTCGTGAACCCGGTCGTGCCGCCGACGAACTGACAGAAGGATTCGTGATTCCCCCTGGGCCTGAAAGGCCCAGGGCTCCACAATCACTTTTCAGTCCGCGGAGCCAGTCTTCCCTCTGTGGAGCCCCGACCCTTCAGGGTCGGGGACTGCGCTTCGCGAGTCATCTTCTTTGCAATGCGTTGGGGCCCCACCCCCAACGCTACGGCGCTTCGCCGCCCTCGCTTCGCTCGGGGGCTCGCGGTGTCATCTTTTTTGATTCTGTCCCCACCCTTCGCGATCTTTGCGTCTTCGCGTGAGCCTTGTCCCCGTCTTTGACCGCCGCCTGTCAAACGAGGGA
>CALFMR010000021.1 GCA_937880585.1 uncultured Acidobacteriota bacterium | reverse complement strand
GCGAGAAATGTTCCAGATGGTCCCGCTCTTTTCCCGAGACGGCATCGGTGGACGAAAGGAGGCCGTGAACGTCTCGAAGAATTCCCACAGCACGTCGCCCGCATTCTGGGTATCGGTCATGGCGTTGCACCTCCTGGTTCCCCTGGGTCTGAAGACCCAGGGCTCCACGGACATCCACCTTCGCGGCTTCGCGGCTTCCCGCCTTCGCGCGCTACGGCGGCCCTCGCGCGAGGCCCGATGCATTCGCTTTCGCGATCTTCGCGTCAGCGTGAGGCCCGTCCGTGCTCTTCGCGAGCGTGGCGTTCGCGGATGGCCAGAAATGAAGAAGGACTCCCGCCGCCGCGGCTGGAACCGCGACGGACGGGAGTCCTCAGGAAAAACACTCCTCGCGGAGGGTTACTGGATCGGCGTGACGGTCGTGCTCGCCGTGAACGGCTCGGTCGGAGCGGCCGCACCGTTGCTGGCCGTGTCCTGCCAAATCGTGTTGCTCGTGTTCACCGCGAACGCGCGAGTACCAGTCGTGTTCGGGGTCTGCGGGACCGCCGTGGCGTACCACGCGGAGATCGTCGCATTGCCCGCGCCGTCAGTCGGCCCAGCCGCAGAGCCATCACCGGGGCCAAGCGTAAAGCCGTAGCCGCTCTTGATCGGCGTGTCCGAACGCCCGAGGTCCTGTGAGATGAACGGATTCGTGGTGTTCGGCGTCGATCCCAGCTTCGTGTAGCTATCGGCGTATCCGCCGTTGCCCCACGACGCCGAGAACGACACTTCCGCCGACGACGTGGCACGCAGTGACGCGATCGCCGACGTCTCGTTGCCCGTCATCCTGGCGCGCAACAGGCCCGGCACCGCGATGGCCGCAATGATGCTGATGATCGCGACGACGATCAGCAGCTCGATGAGCGTAAAGCCCTGGTCGTTTCTGTCCTTCATTGTCCTCTGTCTCCTGAACGTTGAAAATGCTACCCGTGTCCATCGCGGTCGGGTGCCAGGTAGCGCCTGCACCACATCTCTTCGTTGAACCGCCGGCCCGCTCTGTCTTTAGCAACCCGAATGCCAGCGCGCCGTCACTCGGCCGATCGGGCCGCAACTCGTTGACCGGCAAGTACCTCGCGGCAACGCCCGGCGTTTCCGCCCGGGCTCGCCGCGCCCTCGCGCGACCGCCGGCCGACAGGTCCGGCATCGCCCCACACTTTTGACATCCGTCCGCGGCCGTTGGCCGCACGACAACTGGCTGATGATGTTGAACAGCGGCAGGTACATCGAGATGACGATGCCGCCGACGATGACGCCGAGCACGCAGATCAGCGCAGGTTCGAGAATCGTGAGAAGGCCGGCAATCGCCACGTCCACTTCTTCCTCGTAGAACTCCGCGATCTTCGCGAGCATCGCGTCGAGCGCGCCCGTGCTCTCGCCCGCGCCAATCATCTGCGCCACCATCGGCGGAAAGACGCCCGTCGCACGCAGCGGCTGGGCAATCGTCTCGCCGCGCTCGATCTTGCCGCGGACCTGCGAGATGGCGCTCTCGATGACCGCATTTCCTGACGTCTTCGCCGTGATGTCGAGCCCATCGAGGATAGGCACGCCCGATCCAATCAGCGTCGACAGCGTCCGGCAGAACCGCGCCACGGCAATCTTCCGAAGAATCTTGCCGACGAGCGGCGCCTTCAGCAGCATTCCGTCGACGCGCATCCGCCCGGCCGGCGTCTGGTAGTACCGCCGGAACAGGTATCCGGCCGCGACGGCCCCGATCACGATGAACGGCATCGAGATGATGAGCTTCTTGCTCATCCAGATGACGATGCGCGTCGGCAGCGGGAGCGTTGCGCCCAGGCCTTCGAAGAGCTGCGTAAACGTCGGGATGACCTTCCACAGGATCACCATCACGACGATGACCGCGATGCTGAGCACGGCGATCGGGTAGATCATCGCCGATCGCACCTGCGAGACGAGCTTGGCCTGCTTCTCGATGAACGTCGCCAGCCGCTTGAGGATCGTGTCCAGGATACCGCCGGCCTCGCCGGCCGCGACCATGTTCGTGTAGAGCGGATCGAACGCGTACGGCCGCTTCTGCATGGCGTCGGCCAGCGACGCGCCGCCTTCCACGTCCTCTTTCACCTGGCCGATGGCGCCCGCCAGCCGCTTGTCGGGCTCCTCCTTGCCGAGCAGCTCGAGGCACTGGACGAGCGGCAGGCCGGCGTCGATCATGACCGAGAACTGGCGCGTGAAGATGGCCAGGCTGCGCGGCGCGACCCGCCGCATCCGGC
>CALFMR010000020.1 GCA_937880585.1 uncultured Acidobacteriota bacterium | reverse complement strand
AGCTCGTCGGTCTGGTCGTGCTCACGAAATACTTCCGCGAACGCGGGTCGAAGGACGCCTGACCCCACTCGTGCCTACGTGCCGAGCTGACGCGCCAACTTTTGCGCCCGCGACAGATGATCCTTGAGCGTCGGCAACGTGCGGGCCGCGAAGTCTTTGACCTGGCTGTCCGCGCCCTTCGACGCCGCCGTGAACGCGGTGATGGCTTTTTCGTGATCGCGCACCATCTGCTGAATGTACGCGCGATCGAACGCCGCGCCGGATAGCCCTTCAAGTCGTCGTTCGACGTCCTGTTGCGCCGACGACGGGTCCGACACCGTGACGTTCATCTGCTGCGCGAGCGTGTCGAGCTCGGTGTTCGCCTTTTCGTGATCGCGATGCAGCCGTTCCGCGTACGCCTTCACGTCCGGACTCTGCGCCTTGGTCGCGGCGAGCTCGGCGAGCGCAACTTCCGCGCGCCCGTCCTGGCCCGCGACGCGAAGAAATCCACGGCTGTCGGGCGATGCCTGTGACGTATTCGCTTGCGGACTCCCGCCGTTCGCGTCGGTCGCCGCCGGTGGTGTGTTCGTCTGTGCCGCGGCCGGTCCGGCCAACGCGAACGCGATGGCCGCAGCGCCGATGCTTGCGAGCATGTGCTTCCTCATGATGGGGATCTCCTTGGACTCTTGCTGGAGGATGCCCATCTTGCTGCAATGGCAGTGCCACGCTCGCGCCGCGCGGCGCTATCCGCCGTTCGCGTGCGCCGGGCCGCCGTCGGCCGCGGGACCACTTTCGAGACGCGCCTTGGTCTGTTCGAGCGACTTCTCGAGCCCGTTGCGGGCGCGTCGCTGGATAATCGGCCGCACGAACGGACTCAGGAATCCGTCGAGGCGATCAATCCGCGCCCGGTTCGCGTACAGCCAGTAGAAGGCGCCCGGCGTTTCGGCCGCGATGACGGCGTTGATCGCGAACTGGCCGTGCAGATAGTGACTGGCGTAGATCTGCGTCGTCGTGATGAGGACCGCGCGCGCATCCGTCGTTCGATGCACGCTCACATGGTTCAAGCCGACGACGGGTTTGAAGCCGAACGCTTCCTTGGACCAGTAGTAGAAGTCGTTCGTGCCGGCAGCGCTCCCGGCGGGAAAGTGCCGAATGTAGTCGCTGAATGTCGGCGTCCGGTCGAGGAGCGAGGGACGCGCGTCCATCAACGCCGCGAGCGCGTCGGCAAACGGGACAGGCGCGTCGTCGTCTGCATAATCCGGCACGGCCGAGAGCCCGGCCGCACGGTACATCCGCACGCGATCGAGCAACAGGTGCTTGTAGAGCGCCGCGGCACGGTCCCGGCTGTCCGGCGCCCGCCAGTCGATCTCGCGCGTGAACCGATCGATCTCTGAAGCCGCAAGCTGCACGTCGCACGATCCGACACGGCAGCCGCGCAACGCGTCCAGATCCTCGCGCTCGATGGTCAGTCCCGCCAGATCGGCGAACGTCGGCTCGTCGCTGAAACGGGCGATTTGCAGGACGAAGCTGCTGCGGCGGAATCCCTGCAGCGTCTGGAACTGGTCGACGAAGCCGGCCATCGACGCACCGTCGATCCGGATGCCGCCGACGGTCGTCATCTCGCGTTTGGCCGACGACGGCAACGTCTTGACGACCGCTCGACCGCGATCGAGATCCGCGCGCTCGTCGTTCGAGAGGTGCAGCGCGCCTTGCAAGAGATCATCGAGGTCGCCTGTCGATGTGGCGGGCACCCGCACGGCGGCGGCCAGCGCCAACGCCGCCAAGACCACGCCCCCGCAGGCAAACGCGGCGGCGCGCGGACGGTCTTGCCCAGATGAACGCACCGCTCGCGCCACGACGCCTCCGCTGCTCCTCACTGTATCGCCTTCGCGCGCCTCCCGCTGGACCCGCTGGACCGGACGGCCCGTCCGTCGATCTCGACCTCGACCCATTCGCGCACGCTGTTGACGAGCCACAGTCGCGACACGCGCGCGAGATCCTCCACGGTCAGAACCTTCTCGGCGACGACGCCGGCCGCCAGGAGCTCGTCGCGAAACGTCCCGGCGAGCAGCCCGCTCGCGACCGGCGGCGTCCACCGTTGTCCATCGAGCTCGACGACGAGATTGCCGATCGTGAACTCGGTGAGCTCGCGGTCCTCGTTCCACAAGAGCACATCGAACGCGTCGCGATACGACGCCCGGTGCCGCTCGTAGACGTCGCGATGCGACGTCTTGTGGTGCAGCCACACGTCGGACCGAGCGACCGGCGAACGCGCCAGCGCGACAGATGGCACGCCGGTCATCGGCGGATCGAGCCGTCGGCTCTCGACGCACACCTCACCCGATGGCGACATGCGGAGGCGGACGCGACGGGACTCGCCCGCATGAACGGCCGCGTGGGCCTCGAGCGCGCCGCGCACGCGTGCCCCATCGAACGGCCGATCGAAGTAGGCGGCCGACGCGTCGAGGCGCGCGAGATGCCGCTCGAGGCGCGCGTAGACACCGCCGTCGAGCCGTAGCGTCTCGATCAGGTCAAAGGGCGGCCGTGGAACGAGGCAGGCCGCTTTGCTTCGCGCCTCCGCGTACTCACCGTCCGCGGTCGAGTCCCAGGTAATCCCGCCGCCGATGCCGTATTCGGCGCACCCGCGCTCCACGTCGACGACCATCGTGCGGATGGCGACGTTGAACACCGCGTCGCCACTCGGTGCCGCGTAGCCGATGGCGCCGCAGTAGATCCCGCGCGGCGACGACTCGATGTCGGCGATGAGCCGCATGCTGCTCGTCTTGGGCGCACCCGTAATCGAGCCGGCGGGAAACAGCGCGGTGAAGATGTCGGCGAGCGACGTCCTCGCCTCGAGCTGCCCTTCGACGGTCGACACCATCTGGAACACGGACGGATGACGCTCGACGTCGAACAGCGACGTCGCGCGGACCGAGCCGATCTCGGCGACGCGGCTGACGTCGTTACGCGCGAGGTCGACGATCATCACGTTCTCGGCGCGGTCCTTGACCGAGCTCGCCAGATCGGCGGCAGCCGTCACGTCCGCAGCCAGTGTCAGGCCGCGGCGCGCCGTGCCCTTCATCGGCCGAGTCACGAGGCGATCACCCGCGCGGCGAAAGAACAGCTCGGGCGAGAACGACAGGACGCGGCACGGTCCCAGATCGAGATACGCGGCGTACGGCGCACGGTGATCGTGCGCGAGCCGGTAGTAGCGCGTCGCGAGCGTCGTGGCATCAACGGGCGCACGCAGTCGGAACGAGTAGTTCGCCTGATAGCTGTCGCCGCGTGCGATGGCCTCTTTTACCGCCGCCACGGCGTCGGCATATTCGGCCGGGGTGACGTCTGGCGTCCATGGCAAGTCGGCGTCGAGGCCGCCCGGGCGCGCCTCCGCGTCCCGGCAGCCGCCCGCGTGCGCGGCCAGCGGACCGGCTGGACGCGGCGCACCGAAGATGCCGAACCACAGAAACGGCATGCGTGACGCTGGTCGAGTCGTGAGCGCTGCATCGAAACCGGACGCGGCTTCATAGGCGACGAAGCCGGCGGCGTAACAGCCGGCGGCGAGCGCCGCATCCACGCGCCGCATGGCCGGCATGACCTCGTCGACGTGACGCGCCACGATCACGTCCAACGGATCGACGAACAGGATGGGATGGGGCCGCCCGGCGGCGTTCTGGAAATCGAAGCGAAGGTACACGCGCAGGGAGATTATAGAGTCGCCGCGGTTGACACTGCGCGGCGGCCACGGCCATAGTGAGGGCGCGCTGGTTTCCGGCATCGCCGGAATGAAAAGGGAACCCGGTGGGACTCCGGGGCTGCCCCGCAGCGGTCAACGAGAACGAACGCCGCACGTGCACTGGTCGCCATCGACCGGGAAGCGCGGCCAGTAGGCGCCGGATCGATCGGCACGCTCGTGAGCCCGAAGACCTGCCCGCGCCCGGCGTCAATCGATGCCGGTTTCGACCTGGAACGCCTCGTGGGAGGGCGGCTCCACGACGCGCCCCGTCGCGTCGGGATGTCTCCTTCCACCAGGCCATACACGCCCGCGGGGGCGAGGTCGACTGACCGTGCGCGGCGTCGCACGCTGGCTCCTCTTGTCCAGCGTTGGACCGCCCTGCCGGCAGGCGCACGCCTCCGCTCGTGAAGGAGCATCCGTTCGTGCCTGTCCCCTCGACCTGTCTCGGCTTTCCTCGGATCGGACGACATCGCGAGCTGAAACGCGCGCTCGAAACCTACTGGGCCGGCCGCGTGACGGCCGATCATCTGCTCGACACCGCCGCACGCATCAGACGCGAACACTGGACCGCCATGCGCGAGGCCGGTCTTCGCGAAGTGCCGGTCGGCGACTTCGCGCTCTACGACCACGTGCTGGACGCGGCCGTGCTCGTCGGTGCCGTGCCGGCACGCTACGCCATCGTCGACGATCCACTCGCCCGCTATTTCGCCATGGCTCGCGGACTGCAGCGTCCGGATCTCGGCATCGACCTCGCCGCGCTCGAGATGACGAAGTGGTTCGATACGAACTACCACTACATCGTCCCCGAGATCGCGGCCGGGCAGACGTTCCGGCTCGATGCGACGTCGCTCTTCCAGCAGCTTGATGAAGCGCGCGCCCTCGGCATCGAGTCTCGGCCCGTGCTCCTCGGACCGGTGACGTTCCTGCGCCTGTCGAAGTCTCTGCAGGATCACACGGCGGGCGCGACGCCGCTCGATGCGCTGCCGGCTCTCCTGCCGATCTACGAGGAGTTGCTCGGCGAACTGGCGTCACGCGGCGTCACGGTCGTGCAGCTCGACGAACCGAGTCTCGTGCTCGATCTCGATGACCGTGCGTGCGCCGCCTATCGCACGGCATTGGCCGCTCTCGCCGAAACGCCCAGCCGTCCGCGGCTGCAGCTCACGACGTACTTCGGCGCGCTCGACGACAACCTCGATCTCGCTCTCGCGTCAGGCTGCGACGCGCTGCACGTCGATCTGACGCGTGGCGCGAGCGACCTCGAGGCCATCCTCACGCGGCTGCCACGCACGATGTCGCTATCGATGGGTGTCGTCGATGGACGGAACATCTGGCGCACCGACCTCGACCGGGCCCACGCGCTCGTCCACCGCGCGGTCGACGCGCTCGGCACCGGTCGCGTCGTCGTCTCGTCTTCGTGCTCGCTCCTCCATGTGCCGATCGACCTTGCGTCCGAATCGCATCTCGACACGGAGCTCGCGAGCTGGTTGGCGTTTGCCGTGCAGAAGCTGTCGGAGATCGCGGCCGTCGCCGACGCCGCCGATGCGCCTGTCCCACCCGACACGCCGGCTTTCGCCGCCGCACGTGCGGCGCTCGCCAGCCGTCGCGCCTCGCCACGGACGACGCGATCGGAGGTCCGGGCGCGCGCTGCCGCCGTCGATGCGTCGATGGAGCGCCGCAGCGAGCCCTTCCCCGCGCGCGCGGCGAAACAGGCCGCGCGTCTGCACCTCCCGCTGCTGCCGACGACGACCATCGGATCGTTTCCGCAGACGCGCGAGCGCCGCGATGCGCGGGCAGCCTGGCGGGACGGCCGCATGCGCGGGCCGGACTACACGCGCTTCCTTCGT
>CALFMR010000019.1 GCA_937880585.1 uncultured Acidobacteriota bacterium | reverse complement strand
GCACATGCTTGGACTTCAGCATAGACGCTGAGAACGACGCGATGGAAGGGCGCCGCAAACGCGACCGATCGCGTGTGCTTATGAGGCAACATGCAGCATAAGTTACCGCAGCGCGCCCTGAAAGCGGTTCGAGAGTGGAAGTTCGAGCCGGCGAAGAGGAACGGCTGGCCGGTCGCCGCGACGGTGACGCTCGTCCGGGAATTCCGCCTACGCTGAGCGTCGGCTGCCGCCGCTACTCGTATCTCAGCGCCTGAATGGGATCGACGCGGCTCGCGCGCCGCGCCGGGATCCACGCCGCGAGGAACGCCACGATCGTCAGCACGATCGGGACGCCGACGAACACCATCGGATCCCACGCGCGCACGCCGTAGAGCATCGACGAGATGAAACGCGTGAGGCCGAACGCGCACGCGAGGCCGACGACAATGCCGATGATGGCGAGACGCAGGCCCTGCCGCACGACCATCCGCCGCACGCCGTGCGCATCGGCGCCGAGCGCGAGGCGGATGCCGATCTCCTGCGTCCGCTGCTCGACCGAGTACGCCATCAGGCCGTACAGCCCGATCGCCGCGAGCAGAAGGGCTGCCGCACCGAAGACGGACATGAGCCACATGTTGCACGGCTGTCGCGACGTCGACCGCCGGACGACGTCCTCCATCGTCCGCACGTCCGACACCGGCAGGCCGGTCGCCTCGCGCAGCGCCGCCTGGATGGGCGCGCTCGACGCCGCCGGTGCCGTCACCGTACGCACGACCCAGGCGATCGGCGTGATGCGCACGTTCAGCGCGGTCACCGCGTCGGGCACCTGCGCCTGCGGGACGTACATGTGCGGCTGCGGATCGTTCTCGAGCCCGCCGTCGCGCACGTCGTGCACGATGCCGATGATCTGTCGCTCCGGTTCGGTGGCGAACTCCCGCATGATGCCGCGCCCGATAATGAGCCGGTCGTTGAGCGGATCGCCTGTCGGCCAGAACTGATGCGCCATGGCCTCGTTGATGACGACGACGGGCGGACTCGTCGACGTGTCGCGATCGGTGAACGCGCGGCCGCGCAGAATCGGGATGCGAAAGACCTCGAAGTAGCCCGGCGAGATCGTGAGCCAGGCGCCGCCGCCATGGAACGGTCCCTGCTCGAGCGGCCGGCCGACGATGATGAAGGGTAATCCGTAGCCGCCTTCGAGCGGCACGCAGCACGTCGCGCTCGCCGAGACGACGCCCGGCACCGTCCGAATGCGCTCGACGCCGGTCCGCACCATTTGCTCGACGCTCTCGGACGTCGCAAATCGGGCGTCGGCGAGTGACATGCGCAGCGTGAGGACGTTCTCCGCGTCGAAGCCGGGATCGACCGCGCGCAGCGCGACCGCCGTGCGTACGAGCAGGGCCGCCCCGACGAGCAGGATGAGCGCGAGCGCGGTCTCGGCGATGACGAGCAGCGACCGCGTCCGTTGCTGACGCGTGCCCGTACCGGATCGGCTCGAGCTTTCCTTGAGGACGACGCCCAGGTCGGCCCGAGAGGCGCTCAGCGCGGGTACGAGGCCGAAGATCACGCCGGTGAGAATCGACACGCCGACCGTGAACGCGAGCACGCGCCAGTCGAGCGTCACGCCCGCGCCCGTGTCGCCGATGCGGGGAAGGCCGGCGGTATTGACGAGCAGCAGGCCGCGAATGCCGATGAGCCCGACGCCGAGCCCGAGCACGCCGCCGGCCGTCGCGAGCAGGAGGCTTTCGACGAGCAGTTGCCGGACGATGCGCCAGCGGCTCGCACCAATCGCCGCGCGAATGGCGATTTCGCGTTTACGTCCGGCCGCGCGCGCGAGCAGCAGATTCGCGACGTTCGCGCACGCGATGAGCAGCACGAATCCGACTGCGCCCGCGAGCACGAGCAGCGTCGACCGGACGCCGCCCGCGATGGCGTCGGCGAGCGGCGTGGGCACGAACGTCTCGCCGTTCTGGAGTGCCGTGGGAAACGTCTGACGATAGCCGGCGGTCGACGCGCCGAGACGGGTCGTCGCCTGTTCGAACGTGATGCCCGGTGCGAGCCGTCCCGCGACGCGGAAGTAGTGTCCCTGGTCGCTCGTGTTCGGATCGAGCTGGAAGGGAATCCACACGTCCGGGATGCGATCGATCTCGGCCAGCGCCGCAGGGGCGTCAGCGATGCCGACGATCGTGTACGGCTCGCCGCTGAGCGAGATCGGCCGTCCGAGCACGTCATCACGGCTGGCGAAGATGCGTACCCATGTCGCGCGGCTGAGGACGACGACGCGTTCGCCGCCGGGGCGGTCTTCGGCCGCCGTGAACGTGCGGCCGCGAAGGACGGGCACGCCGAACAGGTGGAAATAGTCGGCCGAGACCTGCGCCGCCTGGAATTGTTCGGGGACGCCGCCGCCCGTGTAGTTGACGACGTTCGTGCGGAACGCGGAGACGTCACGAAGCACGTCGGTCTGGGCGCGCCAGTGCTGGAACTTGGCCGGCGATCCGCCGCGATTGTCGCCCTGCGGGCCGTGTGTGCCGAGGATGACGATGCGATCCGCATCGGGGAACGCCAGCGGCTTCAAGAGCACGGCGTTGATGACCGAGAAGATCGCGGTGTTGGCGCCGATGCCGAGCGTCAGCGCCGCGACGGCCGACAGCGTGAAGCCGGGGCTCTTACGGAAGAGACGCAGTGCGTGGCGGATCATGGGGATCTCCTCGTCACAGCTCGCCCCCAACTCGCTATTACGGCGGAGGGCCGCGAAGGTGAACAGCGATTGGACGTCGGCCAACTTCCCGCGGTTGGCGGCGCCGTCCGGCCGACGGCGCATCAGAACAAAAAAGCCTGGCCGCCGAAGGCGACCAGGCTCGAAGGTAGCGTCCGCGCCGTCGTCTACGGCTTGCGCGACGAGACGTAGGCGACGATGTTGACCATGTCGTCCTCGGTCAGGTGCGCGACGACCGGCTTCATGAGCGACGACAACTGGCCGTGCCGCGTGCCCTGCTGGAAGTCGTAGAGCTGACGCACGAGATAGCTCGGCGATCGGCCCGCGATGCCGGGCACCGTGCCGACCCCCATCAGGTCCGGCCCGTGGCACGTCGTGCAGGCGAGCGTCTTGCCGTTGCCGCCCGTCGTCACGATCGCTTCGCCGCGCGCGACCGCGCCCTTCGGCACGTAGGCGATAAAGCCGACGCGCGGGTTGCGCAGCCGCGCCTGCGCGTTGTCCTCGGGCGTCTCGACGATGCGATCGCCGAGCGGCTCGGTCGTGCCGTCCTCGAGGCTGTAGAAGATGTTGCCCTGCAGCCGCATCGTCGGGATCGTGTCGGTCTCGACGACGCGGATCCACGGCGTCCATTTCATGGACGAGAAGTAGGTCGCCGCGGCCTCCGCCTCCTCGGGCGTGAGGTTCGAGGCAATCTGGATCATCTCAGCCGTGTTCTCCTTGCGCGGCTCGGCGCTGTGGCGCAGGCCGGCCTTGAAGTCGGCGAGTTGCTGCAGGATGTAGTCGTGCGGCTGTCCGGCGGGCGGCGCGTTCTCGGGCCGGCCCTTGCCGTTCGGCAGATGGCAGAGCGCGCACGCGCGGATCTCTGGCGCGCGGCCGTGCGCCACGATGTCGGGCATCGTCGGGTGGTCTTCGGGAAACCAGTCGGCCGGGCCGTAACCGTTGTTGATCTGCTGCGACGTGAACTCGAACTTCGATCCGTCGATGTGTTGAGGCGCTGGTGGCGCGCCCCGGCGTCCCGCGCCCGCGCCGCGCGGACCACCGGCGCGTCCGCCGCGGCCTCCCGCCCGTGCGCCCGGTGCCGGACCTGCCTGGCTGAGCGGGGGAACGCCGTACGCCCACACCGGCGCCGGATCCTCCGCCTGCTGTGCGCTGACCGCGACCCATCCGGTCGCGGCCAGCAATAGAACGATGCCGACGTATTTCCGCAAGTTGGCTCTCCTCCTCCGAACGACGTGAGCCGCTGGTGGCTGCACCTTATATCCCGTGCGGGCCATACGCGCAATGAATGCACGCGAATGACGACTCCGTTTGACGTCCGTGTGTCGATTCACACGAGCTGACCCAGGGGTTTGACCCCGAACCTCGCGTCCCGTTCCCCGGCGCGCCGGTCACCGCGCGGCTTCGCAGTATGATCCCGTCGGCGGCCGCGCGTGGATGCGGCGATGCGGAGCGGGAGACAGCATGTCGGCAGAGCGGCACGTGTACATCGGCACGGATGGGGGCGCGACGACGTCGAAGGTCGGCGGTGTGTGGCACGACGGGACGGTCGTCTCGACGCGGCTGTTGCAGCGTCCCACCGGATCGGCGCTCGGGCCGCAGGCGGTCGTCGCCGGATGGGTCGCGTCGATCACGGAGTACCTGACTGAGCACGGACTGGACTGGGATCAGGTCGAGGGCGTCGGCCTGGCGATTCCCGGTCCCTTCCAGCGCTACGGCGTGTTCGACAAGTCGCCGAATCTTCCCGCGGCGTTCGCGGGCTTCGACGTGCACACGGCCTACACGAGCGCGCTCGCTGAACGCGCGGGCCGTGCCGTGCCGCTCGTCGTCGGCAACGACGGCAACATGGCGGGCGTGGCCGAGGCGCAACACGTGCGCGGCGGGACGAACGCGACCGTCATGGTGCTCGCGCCGGGCTCGGGCCTGGGCTGCGCGTACGTCGATCGCCACGGCTTGCCGATGGACGGCGACACGCTCGCCGGGATGGAAGCCGCGCACATGCCGGCGCCGCTGCACCTGCTGGGCGCGCGGCCGCTCGCGTGCGGATGTGGACGGACGTGGGGATGCGTCGAGGTCTACACGACGTTGTCCGGTCTGCCGACGCTGCTCGCCGACAAGCTCGAGACGAACCCCGATCACGAACTGGCGCGGTCGCCACTCGATCCGAAACAGCGTGCGCTGGCCTTGCGCGGGCTGGCGCAGAAGGGCGATACGCTCGCGCTGGAGCTCTTCGACTTCCAGGCACGCGCGCTCGGGCTGCACGTGGCGAGCCTGGCCATGGCGCTCGATACCGAGTTCGTCGTGATTGGCGGCGGGCTGATGGATCCGGAGTCGACGTCGCAGACCTTCCGTGATCGCTACCTGCAGATCATTCGCGACACCGCGTTGCCATATCTGTGGCCGGCGCAACGCGCACGCATGAGCATCGTGCCCGCGGCGCTCGGCGATCTCTCGCAGGCGATCGGCGCGGCGCTCGTCGCGCTCTACTACAGCCGCTCGAGGTCGTCCTCGCCCGCGAACTGATCGAGCGCCACCGAGATGATGGCGGCGCTGGGGATCGCGAGTATTGCGCCGAGGATGCCCGCCAGTTCCCAGCCGACGAGCAGCGCGATCATGACGGCGCCCGCTGACACACCGACGCGCCGTTCCATGATTTTCGGGACGAGCACGTTCGCTTCCAGCTCGTGCAGCGCGATGAAAAATCCGCCGACGAGAAGGGCCAGCGTCGTCGACTTGCTGAGTGCCAGTCCGACGGCCAGGACGCCGGCGATGATAGGGCCGACCATCGGGATGATCTCGCCGAGCGCCGCCACGAGCGCGACGACGTAGAAGAACGGCTCGCCGGCCAGCCCGAGCACGAGCGCCGAGGCGCCGCCCATCACGCCGCCGAGGACGACGTTCGCCTGCATCCACGCGCTGACCTTCACGACGATCTGCCGCGAGGCCGACCATGCGCCGGCGCGCCGCGCGCGCGGCACGAAGCGCATGACGTAGCCCGCGATCGACTCGGCTTCGAGCAGGAAATAGAAGCTGAGGATGAGGACGGTGACGACACCGACGACGCCGCCGATGAGCGTGTAGCCGGCAGCGAGGACGGCGTTGATGGCACCGGTCGCATTCGACGTCGGCGTCTG
>CALFMR010000018.1 GCA_937880585.1 uncultured Acidobacteriota bacterium | reverse complement strand
GTACATCACCTATGTCGATCCCGTGTCGAAGACGTCGACGTACAACCCGATGAAGCTGTTGTTCGATTCGGGAGTGTTCACGCGCGACGAGGCGCAGCCGCTCTACGACAAGCTGTTCGCGTCGATCAACAACGGCCAGATCATCCCGATGCCGCTCGTGGCCGTGCAGGCCTCGGCGGCCGCGCCCGCGGCGGCGCCGTCGACGACGCCTGCCCCGTCGACCACGCCCGCGCCGAGCACGACGGGACCGCAGTAAACGCGCGCGAGCGGACGCCCGCCACGCCAGGCTGAGTCAGGAACGGGACGCGCTGCGCTGACAGTGCGTCCCGTTCGTCGTTGAGCGAGGGGCCCACGAGATGCGCCGATGGCTGACGGCCGGGATCGCGGCGGTGTGCGCGACAACGGTTCCAGTCGTGGCCGCCGGCCGCCAGACGCCGGCCGTCGCCGAGTCGGTTCCCGCGAGCGCGCCGCCGCCTGCCGCCGCGGCGGCCTATCAGTTTCCGTCCGGTGTCGGCGTGCTCTTCTTCTACGTGCGGCCCGACCGCGCCGCGGACTTCGAAGCCATCGCCGAGCGCCTTGACGACATCCTCAGTCGCGCGACCGATCCGCTCCGCGCGAAGCAGGCGCAGGGCTGGCACATCTTCAAATCCACCGAGACCCCGAAAGACGCCGTTGTCTATCTGTTCTTCTTCGATCCGGCCGTCGTGGATGCCGACTACGATCCGATGAAACTCGTAGCCGAAGGCGCCCCCGACCAAGCCGCCGACCTCTACCGCCGCCTGCGCGACGACGTGATCCGTTTCGAACGGATGGGACTGGCGACGATACGGTGAATGATGACACCGCGAACCTCCGAGCGGAGCGAGGGCGGCGAAGCGATCAAGAGAAGTCCGCGAAGCGCGCGACGGAGAAGCGGCGCTGAGCGGGCGAGCGGAGGTGGGGCCCCGCGAGCAGGCAAGAAAAGAGGACAAGTTCTCGCGACGCTCAAAACGCGACGTTCAATCCCGCATAAAACCGCTGCGGATGCGGATAGAGCGTGTCGCCGCCGCGCAGGTTGAAGACGCGGTAGTCGAGGCGCAGGCGCAGCGGGCCGGCGAGAGGCATCTTGATGCCGCCGCCGATGTTCGTCCCGAAGCTCGTCTCGCCCTCGTCCGCCAGCCGTTCACGGAAAAAGCCGCCGCCACCCGTCAGGTAGAACTGCATCCGCGTCGGCGTCTGCACGAGGCCGTTGATCATGCCGGTCTTGAGGCCGGGCGCGCCTTTGACCAGGTTCTCACCCGTGCTCGCGTACTCGAACTCGAAGCCGACGACAATGAGGCTGACGCCGAGAGAGAAGCCTTTGGTCGCTCGCGTTTCGGGCGTCGGAGAGAATCCGAGGAACGCGGTGCCGTCCGCCCACGCGGCGCCGGGCACGAGGGCGAGCGCGGACGCCATCAGAATCGCGGCGGCGGCGCGCTGCTTGAGAGAAGTCCACGTCATAATCTTCATTATCGGCCGGTCACGGCACCCGTGCACGGGTCGGGAGGTCGGGGATGCACATCGGGCAGATCGAGATCACGCCGCTCTCGGACGGCACCATTCGCCTGGACGGCGGGGCGATGTTCGGGGTCGTGCCGAAGGTGCTGTGGGAGCGGCAGGCACTGCCCGACGCGCGCAATCGCATCGAGATGGCGTTGAGGCCGTTGCTCATTCGCGCGGGCGGAAAGAACGTCCTCGTCGACGCCGGCATCGGCGACAAGCTGACGCCGAAGGAGATCGAGATCTACGGCGTCGATCGCGTCGAGTCGCTCGATCGATCGCTCGCACGCGCCGGGCTGACGGCGCGCGACATCGACCTGGTCATTGCGACGCACCTGCACTTCGATCATGCCGGCGGCTTCACGTCGCTCGTCGACGGCGTGCTCGTGCCGCGCTTTCCGCGCGCGACCTATCTCATCCGCCGCGGCGAGTGGGAGGCGGCGACGGAAGTGAACGAGCGGACGCGCGCGTCCTACACGGCGGAGAACTTCGCCCCGCTCGCCGACGCCGGCGTCGTGCAATTCATCGAGGAAGACGGCGAGCTGCT
>CALFMR010000017.1 GCA_937880585.1 uncultured Acidobacteriota bacterium | reverse complement strand
GCGACAGCGGCGGCACAGTCGCGCGCACGATCAGGCTCATGTCGGTCGGCACGAGCGATCGCTCGACGGGTGGATTGCGAATGGGAATGTAGAGGATCGCGGGCGGCGCCGTGCGCAAGGACTGATCGTGCACGTCCGCCGCAACGCCAACAATGCTGAAAGGCGGCAACGGCGCAGGCGCGCCGGTTGCCGCATCCCACATCTCGACCGGTCGTCCTTGTTGAATCCGGATGAGTTGGTGTCCGATCGCCGCTTCGTTCGGGAAGAGCTGTTGCGCGAGCGCACGGCTGATGACGACGGGGTTTGGCGCGTCGACGTGCGCATCGGCTGCCACGCCGACGCCGGCGAGGACGCGTGTCCGCATCGCGTCGAAGTAGCCGGGCATGATGAAGCTGGTCGCTACGGGCATGGCATCAGGATCGATCGGCCGATCGCCAGCGCCATCTGTACGGCAACGAGGATGTGGCGCGAGTAGATTGACGTTCGTCGTCGCGCGCTGGATACGCGCTGTGTCTTCAGCGCGCCCGCGACGTCCGTTCGTGCGAGATCGGTCACGAAGGGCAAAGTGGCGCAGACAGCGGTCGCGAGAATGCCGAGGGCGCCAGCGAAGGCGAGGACCCATCCGTCCACGCGCACCTCGGCCAAGCGCGGGAACGAGACCGGCGTGAACGCGACGGCCGCGCGGAGACCGACCGTCGCGAGCGCGATGCCGGCAGCCACGCCGGCCGACGAGACGATCGCCGCTTCGCTCACGAGCAGCCGCGCGACAGTTGCTGGCTCGGCGCCGAGCGCCGTGCGAAGCGCGATCTCACCGCGCCGTTCGACCGCGCGGACGAGCGCGAGGTTGGCGGCATTCGCGCACGCGATGAGCAGCACGAACGCCATGCCGCCGAAGAGCAGCCAGATCGTGCCGGCGGCCGTGCCCACGATTTCGTCCTTGAGCGGCACGACTACCGGCGCGAGCTGGAGCTCGGCCAGACGCTTGGCCGTGGCGTCCGGATACGCGCCTTGAATCGACGGCAGGATCGCCGCGAGATCGCGTTCGACCGCCGAGGGCTCGATGCCGGGCCGCAGACGCGCGATGACACGATCGCCGACTCCTGCTCCGAGCCGCGCATACGGTTCGGCAACTTCGAGCAGCATCCAGATGTCGGTCGTCGGACTCGGGAACGCCACGTCTGCGGGCATGACGCCGACGACGAGCCGCGGGCTCCCAATCGAGATCGTCCGTCCGACGACGTGCGGATCGCTGTTGAAGCGTTGCGCCCACAGGTGATGGCTGAGCAGGACGGGCACCGGCCAGGTCATATCCATGAAGCCGGGCTTGCCGTCTTCCTCGGTGAAGAGTCGTCCGAGCGCGGGTCGTACGCCGAGCGTCGGGAAGAACGCGGGATCGACGTACGCGATGTTCACGCGCTGGACGTTGTCGTCCGGACCTTCCAGGTTCGCAATCGTCTCGCTGTACGGCGCCAGCGTCGCGATCGTCTGCGCGTGATGGCGGAAGTGGTACAGCAACGCGGATGACGGTCCGGTGTTCTCGCCGTGCGCGGCCTGCGCGCCGCGGATGTGAATGGAGACGAGCCGATCGGCGTTCGGATATGGCAGCGGCTGGATGACGATCGCATTGACGAGCGCGAAGGCGGCGGTGACGGCACCGATGCCTAGCGCCAGCGTTGAGACGGCGGCCGACGTGTAGCCGGGCGCCCGCGTGAGGCGACGCGCCGAGTGGCGCACGTCGCGCAGGAGGCCGTCGAGCCATGGCAGCAGCTTCACGTCGCGGTTGGCCTCGCGATGCCGGATGGGCGCGCCGAGCTCCCGTCGTGCCTGGAACGCGGCGGCATCCGGATCGAGTCCGCGGCCGACGAGATCGCGCGTGCGCTCCTCGACGTGGAACCGCAGCTCCTCGTCCAGCGCGGCGTCGACGCGCGTGCGGCGGAACGTGTTCGCGAACCGCGAGAGCCAGGACATCCGGCCTCCTAGGCGTGTTTCAGGATGTGACCGATGGCGCCGGTCACGGCTTGCCAGCGCGTCTCTTCCGCCTCGAGCTGCTTGCGCCCGGCGGCCGTCAGCTCGTAGATGCGCGCCCGCCGGCCGTGCGCGGTGACCTTCCATCGCGCTTTGATCCAGCCGGCCTCTTCCATCCGGTGGAGCGCGGGATAGAGCGATCCCTGTTCAACGCGCAGCACCTGCTCCGACATCGCCTCGATCTGCGTCGTCAGCCCATAGCCGTGCAGCGGGCCGCGGCGGGCGAGGATCGTCAGCACGAGCAGCGGAAGCGCGCCCTGGAGGGCGTCGTAGCGCGACATGGATAGATATCTTACTAACGAGACTGATTGTGAGCCAATGGCGGACCGCCGTCAAGCCCGGTCGCTGATGGCCGTCGCCTCTCTCCGCCAGGACGTTGCAGCGCTCCTCGCCGGCGGATTCACCCGCCCGGTACGGATTGACGAACAAGTCGCTACCGCGTCGCCCGCGCGGCTCTCGGTTGGCTCAACGATCTCGGTCTGACGGCTCCCCAGTCATTTCCCACTTGAAGTCGTAAAACACACGGAGCTGATTGCCGTCCGGATCCGCGACCGTGAACTCGCGCAGGTTCCAGGGTTTGTCTTCCACGCCCTCGACAATCTTCGCTCCCGCATTCTTCCAGCGCTCGAACAGATCGTCGACTTCCCGTTTGCTCTTGAGATTCAGCCAGACGATCGCGGCGCCTTTCAGGCCGTGGGCGGCGCGGAACGGCGCGTTCGTGAGAAACATCCGGCAGTTCCCCTGGGAGACACATCCAATCCCGTCGTCGTCACGTCCCCAGTCAAGACTGAATCCGAGCACGTTCACGTAATACTCCGCGGCCTTCTCAACGTGACTCACCGGAATCTCGGGAACCGCTTCGGGAAAGTGGGTCAGCATGGGATCTCTCGATGCAACGGGGTCCATACCGTGACGCCTCCTGGGACGACGATCGCTGCACGTCGTAGGTCGGCGGATGGTAGCACGACGATCCGGCGATGGATTCGTCATGCGTACGCGCGTTGAACCGGCGCCCGCGCGCTTGACGGCCTGACGCCGGACCAAATACACTCCTGAATAGGAGTCATGTCATGGCCCGAGCCGCTGCCTATCCCGCAAGCCGCCATCGGCCCGATCCGCCGCCGGATCTGACCTCGCGCGAGGAACGCGCGCGTCTGTCGGCGCCCGGGCTCCAGGCGTTTTTCGCGATCATGGGGCGCTGGAACGTGCGCGACGAGGACGCGCGCGCGCTCCTCGGCGGCGTCACCAACGGGCCGTTTTACGAGATGAAGCGCGCGCCCGATCGCGTCCTCGACACCGACCGGCTGACGCGCGTCTCGTACCTCATCGGCATCTTCAAAGCGCTGCGCATCCTGCACAGCGACGCGCTCGCGGATCGATGGGTGCGACTGTCCAACGCGAACCCGATCTTCGACGGCCAAACACCGCTCGCCTACATGATTCGCGGCGGCCTCCCCGCGATGCAGACCGTGCGCCGCCTGCTCGACGCGCGCCGCGCGGGCTGATGAGGCGTCCGCCGACGACGCTGGTACGGCAGTTCGATACGCACCGGCTCATCCCCTCGCGTCATCTCGCGCACGACGACAGCGTGCTGATGGCGATCGCCCGCAACGAAGCGCACCTGGCCGCGATTGCCGCGCTCGAATCGGCGACCAACGACCGCCTGCTCGCCGAGCGACAGTTGCTGCCCGGTATCGGCCTCGACGAGCTCGTCGCGGGTGTGCCGCACGCGGCCGTCGTCAATGCGAGTTTCTGCCACGCGCATCCGCTCGGCAGCCGGTTCAGCGGCCCGGATCGTGGCGCGTGGTACGCAGCGTTCGACGTCGAGACCTCGCAGGCGGAAGTGGGGTTCCACAAGACGGTGCAACTCGCGGAGATCGGAATCTTCGAAGACTCGGTCACCTACGACGACTACCTCGCCGACTTCAGCGCGAGCTTCCACGACCTGCGGCGCGCGCGCGGCTTCAAGGCGTGCCTCGACCCCGCGAGTTATCTCGCGTCGCACACGCTCGCGGAAGCGCTGCTCGACGACGGATCGCTCGGCGTGATCTATCCGAGCGTTCGGCACGCGGGCGGCACGTGCCTCGCGTGTTTCCGTCCGGCGCTCGTTGCCAACGTGCGGCGCGCGAAGACGTATCGCTTCACCTGGTCCGGCCAGCCCACTCCCGTCGTCGTCGAAGATCCGGTCTGGACGACCTGAGCGCCGCGGCGCCTCGCGAGCGCGCCGCCGTGTGCCGGCAGCCGGGCACTTGCTCATTCGGTGCCGATGGGACACCCTGATTCACTGGAATCGATCGGCAAGGAGTCGCGCGTGCCGTCGGCTGATCCGCAACCCGTCATCGCCCAGCTCACCCGGGCCGCTATTTTTCTCGTCGCCACCGTTGGTCCCGAACCCAGCGGCGACGCGGCGGTTCGCGCCGTGTGCAGCGACCTCGCCTCGCTCGTGCGCGCCGTCGGCTTTCGCGATCTCGACGGCCGTCTCTCCTGCGTCGTCGGCGTGGGTTCCGGTGCGTGGGATCGGATCTTCGACGCGCCGAGGCCGAAAGGCCTGCATCCGTTCCGGGAGATCCGCGGCCAGCATCACGCGGTGTCGACGCCGGGCGACGTCCTCTTTCACATTCGCGCGGCGCGCATGGATCTCTGCTTCGAGCTGGCCACCGAGATCATGTCGCGGTTGGGCGGCGCCGTGTCGGTCGTGGACGAAGTGCACGGCTTCAACTACTTCGACGACCGCGACTTGATCGGCTTCGTGGACGGGACCGAGAACCCCACGGGGCAAGCGGCCATCGATGCAGTCGTCGTCGGCGACGAGGATGCCGAGTTCGCCGGCGGCAGCTATGTGATCGTCCAGAAGTATCTGCACGACCTGACCCGATGGAACGACCTGCCGGTCGCTGAGCAGGAACGCATCATCGGGCGACACAAGCTCTCCGATGTCGAGTTGGACGACGCCGTCAAACCGACCTATGCGCACAACGCGTTGACGACCATCGTCGAAAACGGAGAAGAGCTCGACATCGTGCGCGACAACATGCCGTTCGGCGACGTCGGCAAGGGCGAGTTCGGCACGTATTTCATCGGCTATGCGCGGTCGCCACACCGAATCGAGCAGATGCTCGAGAACATGTTCGTCGGCCGGCCACCGGGCAATTACGATCGGCTGCTCGACTTCAGCCGCGCCGTCACCGGTACGCTGTTCTTCGTGCCTTCAGCGACGTTTCTCGATCAGTTGGCATCCGCCGCGCCGCCATCGTCTGATGTTCAACGCGCGAGCGTGTCCACGCGCGCGGACTCGTCGTCATCTTCTCGACCCTCGAACGACGGATCACTCCGTATCGGCTCCCTGAAAACGAAAGACAGGCCATGAACAATCTTCATCGCGAACTCGCCCCAATCTCCGATCGCGCCTGGGTTCAAATCGAGGCGGAAGCATCCCGCACGCTCAAGCGGCACCTGGCGGCGCGGCGTGTCGTGGACGTGCCCGAGGCGAAGGGCGTCGGACTCGCGGCGGTCGGCACCGGGCACGGACACGAGATCGCCGCGAACCGTGACGGCATCCGGGCGTTCCTGCGTGACGCGAAAGCCGTCGTCGAGCTGCGAGCGCCGTTCGAGCTCACGCGTCAGGCCATTGACGACGTGGAGCGCGGTGCGACGGATTCGGATTGGTCGCCGCTGAAAGAAGCGGCGCGCGCGATCGCCTTCGCCGAAGATCGCGCGGTCGTCGATGGCTACGCTGCGGCGGGAATTCAAGGCATTCGCGAGGGCAGCAATCACGCGCCCATCGTGCTGCCATCGAGCGTCAAGCGGTATCCGGAAGCGGTCGCGCAGGCGATCAGCCAGTTACGTCTCGCGGGCGTCGAGGGCCCGTACGCGCTCGCGCTCGGCGCCGACGCCTACACCGTCGTCAGCGGCGGAAGCGACGAGGGATATCCCATCCTTCATCACATCGAGCGACTCGTGGACGGCGGGATCATTTGGGCGCCCGCCATCGAGGGCGGACTCGTGCTCACGACGCGCGGCGGCGATTTCGAGCTGGATCTCGGACAGGATTTCTCGATTGGCTATCAGGGCCACACCGCCACAGCCGTCGAACTGTATTTCCTCGAGACGTTCACGTTCCGGATGCTGACCGCGGAGGCGGCGGTCTCGCTGGCTTCTGCGAAGGAGAAGTAAGACGGGACGTCGCGGCGCATCGTCGGGACCACGAGCGGCGTTTCAGTTTTCCTCGCCGACCGAGATGCGCGCATCGACCGTTGCCAACGCGCCATCCGTGCTGACATCCGTGCGCACCAGATAGTCGCCGACCGTCAGGCGGCGAACGGGCAGGTCCATCTGGGAGTCGGCTTCGCGCGTCGGCTGGAAGGTGGACGCGGGCAGCAGTTCGTCGTGAGTGACGACCGTTGCGCCCAGGGCATCGACGATGCGCGTGCGGACGTGGACGGCCGACGCCTTGTCCCTTCCGCCTTCATGAATGCGCAGGAACAGCGTCGCCGCGTCGGCCTGCGTGAGCCGGCGGCGCGACGAGGGGATGACGGGCAGGATGTCTGCGAACGTCTCGGTCGGCGTCGAGCCGCGCGGCGGCTCGATCGCGATCGTGGGGCCTGACACCGACAGCGGCGTGTTCGAAAAGTCGGGCACGTCGACGAACGTGAAGACGGTGCCGCGTGTGCCGAGCGCGGGGGCATCGACGCCGGCGCGGATTTCGTAGTGGCCCGGCGGGAGCGCCAGCCGTGAAAGGACTTCGCAGTCGACGGGACCGCGCTGTGATCTCCGCGATCTGACCGCGATCGTCTGATGCTCCGGCCGGCCGACGCCGGCACCGTGCGGGTCGAACGCGGCCGTCAGCACGTTGAGGCGCACCGGCGCGGTCGACGACGCGTCCACACGCGCGCCAATCGCGATCGCGACGATGGCATTCTTCCCGCCACGCGACGCGGCAAAGGGCACGGCGGTGATGCGCAGGGGGATGCCGGTCGCGGGCAGCACTCCGTCGATGGCCGCCGCCGGCACGCGTGCTTCATCCCTCGCCGGTCCGTTCGTAGTCGCCCGCGTGGAAGACGAGTCGTAACCCGTCCGCGCGCGTACCAGGACCTCGTCGCGATCGACCTTCACCTCGAGCCGGTGCGTGCCCGTGTCCGATGGATCGGCGGGCTGGAAGCCGATGAGGTAGTACGACGCGCTTTCGTGGAAGATCGCCGGGACAACGGCTTCGGGCGCGTTCGTCGACGCAATCGCGCGGCCGCCGGTGAGGTCGGCGAGCAGGTGACCGACGGGGCCCGCGCCGCCCGTCGTGAGTCCCATCGGGTTCAGCGTGTGGATCGTGAGGTTCGCGAGTCCGGCGGCGCGCGTCAGCTTCTCGCGCGCCATGCGCAGTGAGAACGCGCACGGTGCGAACGGCGTGGACGTCGGGCCGGTCGGCACGCCGCCGTCCCATCCCTTGAAGCTGCTGCTGATGAACAGCATGACCTTGCGCCGGCCCGGCACGTCGCGCACCGTGTCGGCGATGCGCGTAATCGCCTCCATCACACAGAGATTGCAGTAACAGCCGCCTCGCCGCGTCGGGTCGGCGTCGCTTTCGACGGCGGCAATTGGCCGGTCGACGGCCGCCAGCAGCCGCGCGCGGTCCGCGGTGAAGTTCTGCGGGATGCCGGCATTGCCGTACTCCGACGTGAAGACGAGCGACGCGAGATCGCCCGGGCCGAGTTGTTCGATGGCTTGGCGCGCGACGGCACGCGCGAGCGGCAGATCCTCGAAGCGCACCGACCGGTCGATGACGATGACGACGAGCCGGCCTTCTTCGGGGACCGCGTTGGTCGCGACGTCGGTGCCGGCGTCGCGCATCCACGGCGTTCCAGGCGCGGGGGCCGCTGGCAGCTCAACGGCACTGAACGCGACGACCGGCCGTGGCTGACCGTCTTCCAGCACGGTGAAGTCGGACGCGCGCAACCCACGAACGGGCTCGCGATGCTTGTCGAGCACCGACACGTCGAGTCGCACGACATCGACGGCAGCGCGGAATGTCTGCGCTGCAACATGTCCGGACAATGCCGCCGAGCACATTAGCGCGCATCCCAACGCTCCAAGCGCGGCGCGACCCGCCCTAGTCATCCGCGACACGGTCGGAATAGCCTAGCCTCCCTTCATTACGGCTTCAAGCACGCCCTCAAATTGCTCCAGTGGAACGGCGCCAGATAGTCGCTGGACAACGCGAACCTTCGCGCCCTCCATTCTGCCCACGAGGAACGTTGGAGTGCTATTTATTCCCAACGCACGCGCGGCTGCCACATCATCGGCCACTCGCCATCCGCCGCCATCGAGGCATGTGCCGAACGCGCTGTCATCGAGACGCAAATCGTGAGCGTAGCGTCTAAGGTCAGCAGTCGCCAATTCGGCTTGATGCCGAAACAGCAAGTCCTCGTACGGCCAGAATGCGCCAAGTTTGGAAGCACACGACGCAGCAGCCGCGGCGCCGGTCGCGAACGCGTGTATCCCAGAAAGCGGCAAATTTCTGAATGCCCAGCGTATGCGCCCTTGAGCGACGTACTTGGCATCGATTTCAGGAAATGAGTCGCGCTGGAAGGTGCCGCAGTACGGACACTGAAAGTCCGCGAACTCAATGACCGTCACGGCGGCGTTCGACGAGCCACGAACAGACGCCCCGTCAATGGAGATTGGTTCGGTCGGGACGGGAACGGCCCCTGAGGCGGGCCGTCGAGACATTCCCAAGAGCCACGCTACGTAAACCGAACAACCGATCATAGCGACGGCTGCGGTGATGTCGAGAGCGCTGCTTATCCGCTTCAATGACATGGTCTACACTCCTAGGCCCGAGCGCGTGAGACAGCTACGATGGCAAAATGCGCGAGCCCGTGCCATCTGTGACGGTCGGTCCGTTCGAGACCGACCGTCAATGTCCGGCCGTCAGGCAAGACGTCTTCAGAAGAATACGCAGGCCCGTGCATCGGCGCGCTGGTCGGCGAAGTCCGCCAGCATGTCGCTGCCGAAGTCGCCGCGGAATTCAGCAGGGAAGATCCGTAGCAGCCAGCGGTAAACGATCGCCGAGAGACTGTCGCGGCATCGTCAGAGGCTATGACGCCACACGATATGTCGTGTCGCGACTGTGAGTCAAGCCATCTCGGGCCAGCACGAGACCGCCCATGCATCGCGCGCTGGCATGGCGGTCTCCATAAAGAGTGTGTGTCCCTTCGCGTCTTCGCGTGAGACCAGAACCCACGTCTGGCTTCTGGCTTCGACTTTCTAACTTCGCGAAGCGGCCAGCATCCGTACGAGCTCGAGGTCCGCGGCCGGGAACTGCAGTGTCTCGAGCTCGGCGCGGTCGACCCAGCGGATTTCCTGGCCCATGATGGGTTGCGGCGGACGATCAATCTTGCAGCGACGGAAGTGCAGGCGGACGGCACGTTCCGGATATGTGTGCTCCGTCGTGTAGATCTCCTCGCCGATGGTCGCCGTGACGCCGAGCTCCTCGAGGAGCTCGCGCGCGAGGCATGCTTCGTGCGATTCGCCGGGCTCGCACTTGCCGCCGGGAAACTCCCACAGATATTCGAGGTGCGTGCCCTTCATCCGGCGCGAGAGCAGGAAGCGGCCGTCCTCTTCGATGATGGCGGCCAGGACGACGATGGGAGTGGATGAATCGGTCATGAACGGGTCGTGACTTTCGATGCGCGGCGCGAAGACGTCGCGTCGAATGGATATGTCCGGCAGCGCGACGACAGCGGGCACGGCTGGCATTGTGGTGCGCGCGCCGAGCAGACCGTCGCGCCGAAGTCCATCAGCGCCTGGTTGAAATCGAACACGTGCTTGTGCGGCAGCACGGCCCACGAGATGTCCCAGAGACGCCGCTTCATCGCGTGCGACTTCGGATCGCCGCGTCCGACGAACACGCGGAACAGCACGCGCGCGACGTTCGTGTCGAGAATCGCGGCCCGTTCCCCAAACGCAAAGCTGCGAATCGCGCCGGCCGTGTACTCGCCGATGCCCTTGAACGACAGGAGCGTTTCCTCGTCCTGCGGAAGCTGTCCGCCGTAGCTCTCCACCGCTTCACGCGCGATGGCGTGCAGCCGGCGCGGGCGGATGTTGTACCCGAGCGGATACCACGTCGTCACCGCGTCGTGCTCTGGCGCTTCGGCGAGCGCTTCGAACGTCGGATAGCGGTCGAGCCACTCGCGGTACTTCGGCAGCACGCGATCGACCTGCGTCTGCTGCAGCATCACTTCGGAGACGAGGATGTGGTACGGGTCGCGCGTCTCGCGCCATGGCAGGTCGCGGCCGTGTTTGTCGTACCACTGCAGCAGCCGGCGCCGGAACCACCGGCGGAGCGCCGGGGCCGGCAGGGGCGGCGTCTTTCGCGCACGTGGCACGTTCAGCATGATAGGCGACAGATGCCGTCCGCCGATCGCCGGCGGTGCGATTCCTCGCCGGGACCACGGCCGTCCCGATGCGATAATGACGATCTCCCGTGGCGACGAGATCGGCCCCTCGCATCTACACGCGCACCGGCGACGCCGGCGAGACCGGACTGTTCGACGGCACTCGCGTCTCGAAGGCCGATCCGCGCGTCGACGCCTACGGTGACGTCGACGAGCTCGCCTC
>CALFMR010000016.1 GCA_937880585.1 uncultured Acidobacteriota bacterium | reverse complement strand
CGCGCCGCACCTGGTCGCGCCACCCGCCGAGACGGTCTCGATGGCGTTCGGACAGCATCTCGCGACGGTCTGCATGGGATGCCACGGACCCGACTTCAGTGGCGGGCCGATCCCTGGAGGCGATCCGAGCTGGCCGCCCGCGCGCAACCTCACGCCGGATGCGACCGGACTCAAAGGCTGGACGTACGATCAATTCGTGACGGCGCTGAGCCAGAGTCGTCGGCCGGACGGGACCGCGCTGCGCGCTCCGATGACGCTGATGGCTACCTACGGCCAGAGCATGACGGACGTCGAGCGCCAGGCGCTGTGGGCGTATCTCCAGTCCCTGCCGCCGGTCACGAAAGAACAAAAACAATGACACCGCGCGGCGCGCGAGCGCCTGGAGGGCGCGAGGCGCGGGGAACGGCGCCTCGCAGATCGTTCCGACAGCCCGGCTAACGGCACCGAAAGCCGGGGCCGCATCGGTCCCCCAATCCACTTGGACGCACTGTCGCCTCGCGCCGTCCAGACGCTCGCGCGCGGCCACAACGACAGCAAGCCTGATGCCGCGAGCGCTGCGAGCAATCACGAAAGATGACAGTCGGCCAACTTACGCGTCGCGTAAGCGCTTACGTCCGTCGTCAGTCCTGCGACAGGCCGTCCAGTCGGTACTTCGCGAGGTAGTAACTCATCGCGCGCTGGCTGATCCCCATTGCTTCGGCGGCGTCCTTTTTGACTCCGCGCGCGTGCTCCATGGCGTGGCGAATCGTCTCTCGTTCGGCCCAGTCCATGTTCTGCCGCAGGTTGAGCGACGGCAGGGCCGGGACGGCGGGGGAGGCCGCGCTCACGAGCGTGACGTCGCTCGCCTGGATGACGGGGCCGGCGGCGAGCACGACCGCGCGTTCGATGGTGTTTTCGAGCTCGCGTACGTTGCCCGGCCACGGGGACCCGGCGAGCGCCGCCATTGCGTCCGGCGCGACGCTGTCGATACGTTTACCGGCGCGGCTCGCATGGCGCTGGATGAAGTGCTCGACGAGCACCGGGATGTCCTCGCGCCGCTCGCGCAGCGCGGGCATCGTGATCGGGATGACGTTCAGCCGGTAATACAGATCCTGCTGGAACCGTTCCTCGGCCACGAGCTTGCGCAGATCCCGATTGGTCGCGGCGATCACGCGGACGTCCACGCGCACGGTACGCTCCGACCCCAGCGGCTCGAACTCACGTTCCTGCAGCACGCGCAGCAGCTTCGCCTGCACGGGCGGCGCGATGTTGCCGATCTCGTCGAGGAAGATCGTGCCGCCGTCGGCCAGCGCGAACCGGCCTTTCTTGTTGCCGACCGCGCCCGTGAAGGCGCCGCGGACGTGGCCGAAGAGCTCTGATTCGATGAGCGTCTCCGGCAGCGCCGCGCAGTTCACGCGCACGAGCGGCATCTCGCGCTGCGCGCTCCAGTCGTGGATGGCGCGCGCCACGAGCTCTTTGCCCGTGCCCGTCTCGCCGGTCACGAGCACCGTACTCCGCGACTGCGCCACCCGCCGCGCCACGTTCACGACGTCCTGAATCGCCCGGCTGCGGCCGACGATGCCGTAGTGATCGAAGTGCTCGCCGATTTCGGTGATGAGATAGTCGTGGTGCGTGCGGAGCCGCCGATGTTCGATGGCGCGTGCGGCCACGACCAGCAACTCGTCGATGTCGAAGGGCTTTTGCAGGTAGTCGATCGCGCCGAGCTTCATCGCCTCGATCGCGCTGTCGACCGTGGCGTGCGCCGTCATCATCAGGATCTCCGGCCGCTCGCCCGCGTTGGTCGTCGCGACCATCTCGCGGATGACCTCGATCCCGCTGAGCTCGGGCATCAGGTTGTCGAGCACGACCAGGTCGAAGGGCCGTTCGCCGACGACCCGCAGCGCCTCGCGCGGACTGCCGGTCGCGACGACGTCGTGGCCTTCGTGCCGCAAGGCGTCGGTCAGCGCCTGTCGGATCTTCGGTTCGTCATCGACGACGAGAATCGATCCCCGGGTCATGCGCGGGCCTCCGCTGGCGTCGTACGTTCCGGCAGCTCGATGTGGACCGTCGTGCCGCCGCCAGGCTGGCTGTCGATGGTCACCGCGCCGCCCAGGCCCTCGACGATGTTTCGGGCAATGGCGAGTCCCAGACCGGAGCCGCCGCGATGCGTCGTGAAGAACGGCTCGAACAGGCGCGCGCGGTCTTCGGGAGCAATTCCTGTTCCACGGTCCGCCACGTCGATCGTCCATCGGCCCGTCGCGGCCTTCCGGCACCGCACGCGCACGGGCGGGAGATCGGCCGGCCGGTCCGCGCGCGCGCGCACGGCCTGCTGCGCGTTGTGCAGGACGTTCACGAGCACGGCGCGCACGCGCTCGGCATCGGTGACGACCTCGGCTGGCGCGTCGGGCGAGATGTCCGGCGGATCGATGGGGACGTCGGGTGCGGCGGCGAGCGCGGCGCGGACGGCTTCACGGCAGATCTCGCCGGGGTCGGCCGGCGCCAGGTCGAATCGGATCGGCCGGGCGAAGTCCAGCACGCCGGCGACGACGCGGTTGAGTCGCGCGACTTCTTCGTCGACGCTCGCGGCCGCGGCCGTGACTTCGGGCGATCCGTGCCGGCGCAACCCTCGGACGGCCGACTTGATGATCATCAGCGGGTTGCGGATCTCGTGCGCGACGACCGTCGACAACCGACCGAGCGACGACAGCCGTTCGCGCATCGCGGCCTCGCGCCGGAAGCGATCGAGCGCGCTCGTGAGCTGATGGAACGTCGTCGCCACGAGTCGCACGTCCTCGTCGTCCCAGCGGCCGAGCGTCGGCAGTGCGCGGGCGAGGTCGCCCGTGGCGGCCATGTCCCGCATCGCGCCCGTGAGCGCGCGCAGCGGTCGCGTGACGGTGCGCGCGACGAGATAGCCGGCGATCGTCGCGATCAGCACGGCGGCGAGTCCCGTGAGCGCGATCTGCCAGTGCAGGTGTGGCAGGAAACGCAGATGCTCGGTACGCGACCGCAGCACGAGCGCCACGGGCGCGCCCGATGCGCCGGGCGGTCCGAGCGGCTGCACGCGGCCGATGTAGATCTCGTCGCCAATCGGCACGGTGAACGCGCCCGTGCGGCTGCCGACCGGCGCGAGTGCGCGCGTGCGGTCCGCGTCGAGCGACGAGGCCACGACGCGCGATCCCGCCACGAAGACGACTTCGCTGTTGGTCGCTGCCTTCAGCGTCATCGCCGCTTCGCGATCGAGGCTCACGCCGACGATGAGCGTGGCCGGCGCGGCGGCTTCCATCGGGATGGCGGCCACGTGCAGCAGGCCGCCCGGAAACGGCTGGAACGCCGTGCCGTCGCCACTCGCGCGGCAGGCCGCCAGAAGCGCGGCGATGTCCGCGTCGCTCATCGGCACGCGTCCCTCGCGCGCCAACACGCGATCGCCGCGGCCGACGACGACGAAGAGATCCGCGCCAAGCCGCGTCTGATAGTCCTTCGCGACCGGACCCACCGTTGGCGGATCGCCGGTGGCCGCTGCCCCCTGAAGCCGCGGCAGGTCCGCGATGAGCTGGCCCTTGACGACGAAGTCTTGAAACGCGGTCCGGTTGAAACGTTCGACGAGTGCGGCCGACTCGTCGAGCCCGGCATTGAGGTCGCCCTCGGCCTGCGCCGCGACCGTGACGTTCACGCGGTAGATGACGACACCCATCGCGGCGACGACGAGCAGGGCGCTCGCGAGGAAGATGCGATTGGTGAGCGAGGACAGCAGGCTCATGGCTCGCGACTCACGCGGAAATCGACGTCGGCCGTGCCGCCGTCCGCGACCGTGACGCGCCGCGGTGCGGCCGTCCCCAGTTCGCTCCACACCATCAGCGTGTAGCTGCCCGCTGGCACCCCGTCGATCTCGTACCCGCCGTCATCGTCGGTCACCGCGAAGAAGGGGTGCGTGAAGACGAGGATGTAGGCGCTCATGTGCGAGTGGATGTCGCAGAACACGGGCACGATGCCCGGCCGATCGAATCGCACCGAGCCCGTTCGGCCCGGCGGGAAACGTCCGAGATCGAACGTGCGGACGCGCGAAAGAGAGAAGACGTTGTGGAAGGTCGTGTCGTGGTTGGGGAAGTCGACGGTCGTGCCCGTCGTGATCGCGAGGATGTGCGGCACGAACTCCTCGCCGCGCTGGTCCATGCGCGCGCGACCCGCGGGTAGCTCGTCGAAGGCGCGCCGCGGCACGGCGTCCAGGTAGACGACGACGCGACGACGGCTGGCCATGCGCGGCCGCGGGCCGCTGACGTCCGTGATCGACGGGCGCGGCAGGAGGGCGCGGTCGTCAGGCACGTCGACGTGGCCGTGGATCGTGCCGCCGGATCCGGCGACAGATGATGAGGCCGAGGCGGGCGGCGTCTGCACCTGCGCCCGGACGAACGCGATCGAACAGAGGAGCGTGATCGACAGGAGCGCGAAGCCTCGCATGTCGGTCAGAACCAGAAGAGCAGGCTGGCCGTCGGATAGCCCTGCCGCTTGACGCGTCCGTCGGTCCGCCAGTTCTCTTGCCAGCCGGCGCGCAGATCGAGCTGACGGTTGACGCGAAATCCCAGCGTCCCTTCGACGCGCGTGACCGGCACGTCCCACGGCTCGGGCGATGCGCTTGGCGAGGACGGCTGGACGTCGTTGAACGTGATGCGGCCGGCACGGACGCCGATCTGCCAGCGGGGATGTGGCCGGTAGCGGCCTTCGACGAAGCCCGAGGCCGCCGTCAGGTGCAACACTGACGGCGCGGACGCGGCGAGCGGCAGGTCGAACGCCGATCGCAGCCATTCGCCGCGCACGAGCCACCGGCCGAGTCCGAACTCGACGTCGGTGCCGACGAGCGATTGCGACGACGGCGAGTCGCGACCATCCGGCGTGATGTCCAGCGCCGCGTTCTCGAGCCACTGACCCGTCGCGCCCGACACGCCAATCGTGAGGCCCGCGGGCAGGTGCGTTGCGGCGCGGCCCGAATACATCCAGCCGCCGTTCGTGTCGCGGACGACGGGCACGGCCGGCGACCCTTGGGTGACGGCGCCGGCGAGATCGAACCGTTCGTTCTGCCAGCCGACCTCGGCACCCGTATCCCAGCGTGAGACCGCGACGAGCGGCAGTCCCGGTTCCTCCGACGTATTACCGGCGGGATAGTGCGTCTCCCATCCACTGCCGCGCATGCGCAGAAGATCGTCGACGGTGGCCGGCAACGCGTCGGCGCGCAGCGAGGTGAGGTACTGATAGGCGAGCGGTTCGCCGATGACGGCGTTGTCGCGGCCGTAGGCGCGGCGCGCGAACGCGCCGATCACGGGAGGAATGCGGCCGGCTTGGACGAAGAGGCTGCCCGACGGACGCGGCCGCCATCGGAGATACAACGCCGCGGCCGAGAAATCGGAGATGTCTTCGACGCGGAGCTCGCCCATGAGCGAGAGCGGCGCGGCGAGACGCCACTCGCCGAACACGCGCGCGCGCACGAGCCGCAGCGCGTCGTGATCGTAGTCGGTGTGGTTGAAATAGCCGGGCGCATCGTCGGGCGCGGCCGTCGCCGTCACGTCGCCGCCGATCGACACGGGCGGCCCGGCATCGGTCATCGGCGACGGGTCGGCCGGCGGCTGCGCGGCGGCTCGCGCGGCGCCGCACGCGAAGAGGGCGGCGGTCAGCCAGCCGACGAGCGGAAGCCGGACCATCGGCGGCATCTTACCTCTGACGTCTCGGCGGTTGATGCGCCGCGCGCGGGCGTGTCACAATGCCTCACGACCGATCGGCGCCCGGCGAAGCCGGGACGCGGCGCTCGACGAGCGTCCGTCCGCGGTGGAACGGCCGACGTCGGAGGAGCGAATGGCTTACGTCATCACCGAGCCCTGCATTGGCACCAAGGACACCGCGTGTGTCGATGTGTGCCCCGTGGACTGCATCCATCCCCGTAAGGACGAGCCGGACTTCGAGGCCTCGCGGATTCTGAACATTCATCCGGATGAGTGCATCGACTGCGGCGCGTGCGTGCCCGCGTGTCCCGTAGAAGCCATTTACGCGCAGGACGAAGTCCCCGACAAGTGGAAGGACTTCATCCCCGAAAACGCCAACTACTTCAAGAAGTAGCGACCATCCGTTCGACGCCGAGGCGCGGGGATCGGTCGGGCGCGCGCCCGACGCCGGCCCCGCGTCGTCGTCATGTCGTCGTCCTATCTCGACTTCGATCGCCCGTCGTGGGCGCGGCTGCGGGCTGCGACGCCGCTCACGCTCAGCGAAACGGACCTCGCTGCGCTGCAGGGCATCAACGAGCAGGTGTCGCTGGCCGAGGTCGAGACGATCTACCTGCCGGTCTCGCGACTGCTGAACCTGCACGTCTCGGCGACGCAGGCCCTGCACAAGGCGACTGACACGTTCCTCGGCGCGCTGCCGCGGCCGGTGCCGTACGTCATCGGCATCGCGGGGAGCGTCGCGGTGGGGAAGAGCACGTTCGCGCGCATCCTGCAGGCGCTGCTCGCGCGCTGGCCCGCGCACCCGCGCGTCGATCTCGTGACGACCGATGGGTTCCTCTGGCCGAACCGCGAGCTCGACGCGCGCGGGCTGCTCGCGCGCAAGGGCTTTCCGGAGAGCTACCAGGTCCGGCGGCTCATCGAGTTCATGGCCGAGGTCAAGGCTGGCGAGCGCGCGATTCATGCGCCCGTGTACTCGCACCTCGTCTACGACATCGTCCCCGGCGAGTTCCAGGTCGTCGACCATCCCGATATCGTCATCGTCGAGGGCGTGAACGTGCTGCAGGCCGGCGGCGAGGCGACGGCCCGTCCGCGCGAGTCCGCCCGGCCGCGCGTGTTCGTGTCGGACTTCTTCGATTTCTCGATCTACATCGACGCGGAGGAAGCCGACGTCGAGCGCTGGTACGTCGAGCGATTCCTCACGCTGCGCGAAACCGTCTTCCAGGACCCGCGATCGTACTTCCACCGCTACGCCACCCTCGACGAGTCCGCCGCGCGTACCACGGCGCATGACATCTGGCGGACGATCAACGGCGTGAACCTGCGCGACAACATCCTGCCCACCCGCGAGCGCGCGAGACTCGTGCTCGAAAAGGGCGGCGACCACGCCGTGCGGCGGGTGAGGCTGCGACACGGGTAAGAGCAAGTTAGAAGTTGGAAGCCAGAAGCCAAAAGTAAAAAAGATGACACCGCGAGCCCCGAGCGTAGCGAGGGGCGAAGCGCGCAGCGTTGGGGGTGGGGCCCGAACGCATTGCAAACAAAGATGACTCGCGGCGCTCAGCGCCTGATCTCAATCCCCACGCGCTCCGTCGCGGTGTGCGCGTCGTCCGACGCCTCGATCGCCAGCAGATAGGAGCCGCCCGGAAGCGTGGTGGTCGGGAGATCGATGCTGACGGGCGCGACGCCGGCGTCGAAGGCTGACGCCTCGATATGACGGCCGTCTTCGAAGACCACGCGGTTGCCGGTGTCGAGCAGGCGGATGTGGACGGCGATCGGGACCGGCGTGCGCGCGCGCTGCCAGATGTTCGTCGACGCGACGACACGATCGGTCGGACGGAACGAGCGCTGAGCGGTGACGTCCGCCAGGCGGTCCCCGCCCGCTGGGACCGGCGAGTCCTGCCCCGGCGTGACCGGCGGCTTGGTGAACGTCACGCCTGAGACGAGCAGGTCGCGATCGGCCGGTGCGGGGACGTCGACGTAGCCGTAGACGCTGCCGGTGCGCGCGCCGTCGTTCGTCGCGACGCCTGCGCGGACTTCGTAACGGCCCGGAGCGAGCGAGAGCGCGTCATGCGTTTCGATCGCGGCGCGGCTGGTGAGGTCCGGTCGCGCGAGAGCCACCGACTGGTGGGCCCGGCCGACCGGCCGCGCGCGTGCGTCGAACACTCCGATGCTCACGTCGAATCCGCTCGGCCGGCCGGGTGCCATCGTCACTCGCGGTTCGCCGCCGCGGTCGATGCGGACCGTCGCGAGGACGTCCGTGCCTCCGCCCGCGAGGATGCGCGGCGTGAGCGACAGCACGAGCGGCAGTCCGGTGTCCGGAAGCAGGCCGTGCATCGCGCGGACAGCCGCGTCACCAGCAGGGGGGGCGGGCGTGGGCGGGACGTTGGTCGGCGCGGCGTAGTA
>CALFMR010000015.1 GCA_937880585.1 uncultured Acidobacteriota bacterium | reverse complement strand
AGGAGACGCTATGCTGATCGTGATCGATCCGGCGTGCGTCTGGCGCAGCATGGCGCGCATGGCGCACGAGATCCTCGAGCGCCATCGCAGCCTCGAGCCGCTCGCCTTCGTTGGCATTCGCGCGCGTGGCGTGCCGATTGCCGAGCGGCTGGCCGCCGATCTCGAGTCGCTCACGGGCACGCGTGTGCCGACCGGGTCGCTCGACATCACGCTCTACCGCGACGACCTCATGCGCCACGCCGTGGCGCCGCAGCCGGTCATCCGCCGCACCGACATCCCGTTCTCGATCGACGACCGCGTCATCGTGCTCGTCGACGACGTGCTGTTCACCGGACGGACGATTCGTGCCGCGCTCGACGCGCTCATCGACTTCGGCCGGCCGCGCGCCATCGAGCTCGTCGCGCTCGTCGACCGTGGTCACCGCGAACTGCCCATCCGCGCCGACTATGTCGGCAAGAACATCCCAACCTCGCAGCAGCAGAGCGTCCAGGTGCGTCTCGTCGAAATCGACGGTCGCGACGAAGTGGAGGTGGAAGGATGACGACCGCCACGACCCTGCGCAGCCGCCATCTGCTCGGCATCACGGAGCTCGACCCGGAGGAGATCGATCTCATCCTCCAGACCGCACTCGCGATGAAGGAAGTCGGCACGCGGCCGATCAAGAAAGTCCCGACGCTCCGCGGCCGCACCGTCTTCAACCTGTTCTTCGAGCCGAGCACACGGACGCGCATGTCGTTCGAGCTCGCCGAGAAGCGTCTCAGCGCCGACACGCTCGGCATGACGACGGCGGGATCGAGCGTCGTCAAGGGCGAGACGCTCGCCGACACCGCTCGGACGATCGAGGCGATGTCGCCCGACGTCATCGTCATGCGGCACGCGTCGTCTGGTGCGCCGCACCAGATTGCGAAGATCTGCCGGGCGAGCGTCATCAACGCCGGCGACGGCATGCACGAGCACCCGACGCAGGCGCTGCTCGACGCGCTCACGATGATCGAGCGGAAGGGCCGGTTGAAGGGCCTGCGCGTCGCGATCGTCGGCGACCTCGTCCACAGCCGCGTGCTGCGGTCGAACGTGCTGCTGCTCACGCGCATGGGCGCCGAGGTGTGCGCGTGCGGGCCGGCGACGCTCCTGCCGCCGGGCATCGAGTCGCTCGGCGTGCGCGTGACGACCTCGCTCGACGACGCCATTGACGGCGCGGACGTCGTCATGATGCTGCGCGTGCAGCACGAGCGCATGCACGGGCTGTTCCTGCCTTCGGTGCGCGAGTACTTCGCGCTGTTCGGTCTGACGGCCGCGCGGCTCGAGCGCGCCGCAAAGGACGTCATCGTCATGCATCCCGGCCCGATGAACCGTGGAGTCGAAATCGCGTCGGAAGTCGCCGACGGCCCGTGGTCGGTCATTCTCGACCAGGTGGCCAACGGCGTGGCCGTGCGCATGGCCGTGCTGTATCTGCTCGCCGGCACTGACGGCGGCCACGAATGAGGAGAGTCGAATCCCCGATGGCGCTGCTGTTCAAGTCCGTTCACCTGATCGATCCGGCGGCCGGCCGCAATGGCGAGTTCGACGTGCTCGTCGAAGACGGCCGCATCGCGCGCGTCGACAAGAACCTGCCCGCCGACGGCGCGCGCGTCGTCGAGCTGCCGCGGTCGTTCGTCATGACGCCCGGGCTCATCGACATCCACGTCCACCTGCGCGAGCCGGGACAGGAACACAAGGAGACGGTCGCGACCGGCACGGCCGCGGCCGTGGCCGGCGGATTCACGGCGGTTGCGTGCATGCCGAACACCGAGCCGGTGAACGACTGCGCGGCGGTGACCGAGCTCATCCTGAAGCGCGCCGCTGATGCGAACCTCGCGCGGGTCTATCCGATTGGCGCCGTGTCGATGGGATCGAAGGGCGAGGCGCTGACGGAGATCGGCGACCTGCGCGCGTCCGGGTGCGTCGCGATTTCGGATGACGGGCGGCCGGTGAAGACGGCGCTCCTGATGCGGCGCGCGCTCGAGTACGCGTCGATGTTCAAGATGCCGGTCATCGACCATTGCGAGGATCCGTCGCTCAAGGGCGACGGTGTGGCGCACGAGGGTGCGACGTCCGGCCTGCTCGGCCTGCGCGGCATTCCTGGCGCGGCGGAGTCGGTGATGGTCGAACGCGACATCACGCTGGCGGAGCTCACCGGCGGACACGTCCACATCGCGCACATGAGCGCGCGGCAGTCGCTGCGCGCGGTGCGCGACGGCAAGGCGCGCGGCGTGAAGGTGACGTCCGAGGTGACGCCGCACCATTTCGTGCTGGCCGACGAGGCGCTGGCCACGGGCGACTACGACACGAACTTCAAGATGAATCCGCCCTTGCGTGAAACGTCCGACCGCGCGGCGATGATCGATGGACTGCGTGATGGAACGATCGACGTCATCGCCACGGACCATGCACCACATCACGCGGACGAGAAGGCGCTCGAGTTCGACCACGCGCCGTTCGGTATCGTCGGTCTCGAGACGGCGCTGCCGCTCTGCATCGATCGACTGGTACACGCGGGCGTCATCAGCCTGGCCCGGCTCGTCGAGTTACTCGCGCCGAACGCCGCGCGCGTCATCGGCGTCGAAGGCGGCACGCTCGCCGAGGGCGCGCCGGCCGACATCACGATTCTCGCGCCCGATGCCGAGGTCGTCGTCGACGCCGCATCGTTCCGATCCAAGTCACGGAACACGCCGTTCGACGGCTGGAAGCTGACGGGCGGCGTGGCCGCGACGCTCGTCGGCGGGCGCGTCGTCCATGTGAACGACGCCATTCTGGGACGGCGCGACTTGTGACGCCGGCCGCCGGTCCGCGACGTCCACCATCGGTTCATTGAGGAGCATCACCGTTTCCATGACTCGCCGCGACGATCTTCGCAAGCAGGCCCTCACCAACCTCCAGGAATCCGGAGCGCTCATGCTCGACGGGCACTTCGATTACGGCAACGGCTATCACGGCCGCGTGTATCTCAATCCGCACCGCATCTTCCGGCAGCCCTCGCTCATCTGGCGGCTCGCGCAGGATCTGATTGCGACGATGCCGGATGACCTGGCCGCATCGACCGAAGTCGTGGCCGGACCCGTGATGGGGGGCGCGTTGCTCGCGCACACGATGGCCGGATTGCTCGACGGCCGCCGCAGCTTGAGCACGCCGCCGACGAGCTTCGCGCCGCTGTCGGTGGACGCCGACGGATCGATGTCGCTGCGGCCGTTCTACCGGTCGGTCGTTGCCGGCCGCCGCGTGTTGATTGCCGACGACGTGCGGAACACGGGCAAGACGCTGGAACGCGCGAAAGCGGTCATCGAAGTCGCGGGCGGCACGGTGGCTGGCACCGTCCAGATTTGCGATCGGCTCGAGGCCATCGTCGATCTTGGCGTGCCGAACTTCGCGCTCGCCGAGTACCGCGCGCCCGAGAACTATCCCGCGTCCGCCTGTCCGTTGTGCCGGACAGGCGTGCCCATCGCCGAGTTCTGATCGACATGCCCCGCGGTGCGACCGTGCGGCGTTCGGCGGCCGCCGGCCGTCGGACGCGATCGTCGCGCGCCGGCGTCGCACCCGCGGCGCTGGCGGCGCTTCAGCCGGCGCTCGATCGCGTGTACGACGCGTTCAACGCGCCTGATTCCGCGCGCGATCCCGTGCAGATCGTCCGCCGCTATCCGCGCGTCGACGATCGCGAAGTCGTGGCGTTCATCGCCGGCGCCTTGGCGTTCGGTCGCGTCGGATCCGTGATGGCGTCGGTCGAGGCGATCTGCCGCGTCCTCGGGCCGCATCCGGCCGAGACGACGCGCCAGTTCGAGCCGTCGCGCGACGGCCGCGACCTCCGTGGGCTCGTGCATCGCTGGACGCGCGGCGACGACTTCGTCGCGCTCGTCTGGGTGCTCCGACAGTTTCTCGAGACGCACGGATCGCTCGAGCGCGCGTTCGCATCGGGACTCGATCCGTCCGCGCCCGACGTCGGTGATGCCATCGAACAATTCTCAACGGCCGCCCGCGCCGTGGATCTGCGTCCGGCCTACGGCCGCACGGTGCCCGAAACGCCGGGCGTGTGCTACTTCTTCACGCGGCCGTCGACCGGATCGGCGTGCAAGCGCCTCAACCTCTTCCTGCGCTGGATGTCGCGCACCGACGGCGTCGATGCCGGTGGCTGGACGCTCGTGCCGCGGCGACAGCTCGTCGTGCCGCTCGACACGCACACGATTCGCGTCGGACGATGTCTCCGACTGACGCGTCGTGCGTCGCCGGGCTGGAAGATGGCGGCCGAGATCACGGCGGCGCTGCGCGTGCTCGACCCGGACGATCCCGTCCGCTACGATTTTGCGTTGTGCCATCTGAGCATGATGGGCGCGTGCGGCTGGCACACGCGCCGCGGCAACGCGCAGTGTCCGCTGCGCGACCACTGCCGCCCGGCGCGGTGAATGTTTGACGTACGGAGCGCCGGGCCTTCAGGCCCGGCGTCATGCCCCGAAGGAGATGACGCGATGACGACCGATCCGCAGTACCCGATTGGGCGGTTCACGCCGCCCGCGACGTTCACCGCCGACGTGCGCGCCAGGCTGATTGCCGACATCGAGGCCGCGCCGGCGGCGCTCGCGGCCGTGCTTCGCGGGTTGACCGTCGATCAACTGCGGACGCCGTACCGCGAGGGCGGCTGGATGGTGAAGCAGGTCGCGCATCATCTGCCCGACAGCCACATCAACGCGTACGTCCGTTTCCGCCGGACGCTGACCGAAGACGAGCCGACCGCGGTCGGCTATCGCCAGGCCAAGTGGGCGGAGCTCGTCGACGCGGAGAGCGACGACGTGCAGATGTCCGTCGATCTGCTGACGGCGCTACACCGCCGCTGGGTGATCCTGCTGCGAAGCCTGACGGCCGAACAGCTCGAGCGTCGCTTCGTGCATCCGGACCGAGGCCTGATGCCGCTCGATCAGCTCCTCGCGCTGTACTCCTGGCACGGCCGGCATCACGTCGCGCAGATTGCCGCGCTGCGCGAACGCGAGGGCTGGTAGCGATGGCGGGGGAGTCGCGGGCGGACGACGTCCGCGTCGGTCTCATCGGCTACGGATTCGCGGGCGTCGTCTTTCACGGCCCGCTCATCGAGGCCACGCCCGGTATTCGCATGGCGGTCGTCGTGACGTCAGATGCGGGACGCGCGGAGCAGGCACGTCAGGCGCATCCTGGCGTGCGCGTCGTGGCGAGTGCGGACGAGCTGTGGGCGCGGCCCGACGACGTTGACGTCGTGGTCGTCGCGACGGCCAATCGTGCGCACGTGTCGCTGGCGCGCGCGGCCATCGCGGCCGGACTGCCGGTCGTCGTCGAGAAGCCAATGGCGGCGACGGCCGACGAGGCGCGTGCGCTCGTGGCCGAGGCCCGTGCGCGCGGCGTGCTCCTGACCGTGTTCCAGAATCGCCGCTGGGACGGCGACTTCCTCACCGTCACGCGTCTACTCGCCGAGGGGCGGCTCGGTCGACCGCTGCGGTTCGAGTCTCGGTTCGATCGCTGGCGACTGCATCCCAAGGGCGGCTGGCGCGATCGCGGCGGCGCCGACGAAGCGGGCGGGCTGCTCTACGACATCGGCAGTCATCTCATCGACCAGGCGCTGCAACTGTTCGGGCCCGCCGCGCACGTCTACGCGGAACTGGACCAGCGGCGTCCCGGCGTCGAGGTGGACGATGACGTGTGCGTCGCGATCACGCATCGATCGGGCGTACGTTCGCAGTTGTACATGAGCGTCGTCAACGCGCAGCCCGGGCTGCGGATGCGCGTGCTCGGCAGCGAAGCGGCGTACGTGAAGGACGGATTGGACGTGCAGGAGAACGCGCTCAAGGCTGGCGGCGTACCGGGATCGGCCGGCTGGGGCGAGGAGCCGTCCGACCGCTGGGGCCTCGTCGGCGCGGCCGACGTCGTCGACCGCGTGCGAACCGAGCCGGGCGCGTATCAGCGATTTTACGAGGGGCTGGTCGCCGCCCTCAGACGTGGCGCTCCGCCGCCCGTCGACCCGAACGACGCCGTCGCCGCGCTCGAAGTCATTGATGCGGCGCGGGTGTCGGCGCGCGAGGCGAGCGTCGTGACGCTCGCCTGAGGAGACGCGCGTGTCGTCTTTTTTGCAATGGCGCGGGGTCCCACCCCCGCGCCTACGCGCTTCGGCGCCCTCACTTCGTTCGGGGCCTCGCGGTGTCATCTTTTCTTGCTTTTCTTCGCGATCTTCGCGTCTTCGCGTGAGGCTTCCGGCTTCACACTTCTAATTTGACCCGCGCCGTTCCTCATACAGCGCGGCGGTCCGTGCGACGAGCTGGTCGACGCTGAACGACTCGATCACGCGCGCGCGGCCGGCGGTGGCGTAGCGCGCGCGGCGTTCGGGGTCGGCGAGGAGTCGCACGATCGCGGCCGCGAGCGCGGCCTCGTCATGCGGCGCAACGAGATCGCCCGTTTCGCCGTCGACGACGGCTTCGGGAATGCCGCCGGCGCGCGTGCCGACGACCGGACGCGCGCAGGTCATCGCTTCGAGCACGGCCGATCCCAGTCCTTCGGTGACCGAGCTCATCACGAACAGGTCGAACGACTTCATCAACCCGATCGCGTCGTCGCGAAAGCCGGCGAGGCGCACGTGGCGTTCGAGGCCGAGATCCTTGATCTGGCGATCGAGCGCGTCGTGCAGCTCGCCTTCGCCGACGATGAGAAAGCGCGCATCGGGCGCGTCGCGGACGACGCGCGCGGCGGCGGCGACGAGGTGCCGCTGGCCCTTGTGGGCGGCGAGCGCCGCGACGTTGCCGACGAGCGGCGCGCCGGTAGGCAGCCAGAACGCGCCGTGCGCATCGACGAATGGCTCCCGGTCGATGTGCGCGACGTCGACGCCGTCATGAATGACCGCGATCCGATCGGGCTCGATCCCGTCACTCTGAAGAATGCCGGCGATGACGCGCGACGCGGCGACGAACACATCGACGTGCCGGTACTTCCACTTCGAGAACGCGTGGCGTTTGAGGTGAAAGTCCACGCGCCGTGACGCGACAACGAGCGGAGGCCGGGGAAGCGACGTCGGCATCTGCAGCGCCATGGCGACGAGCGCGACGCCCATCGGATCGTGCGCGTGGACGACCTCGGGATGCTGGTCGTCGAAGACTTTGGCGAGCTGCCATGCCGCGTGAACGTCGAACTCGCTCCGCGGTGAGAACGGGACGAAGCGCAGACCTTCACGCGCGCGTCGGGCCAGTTCGCCGTCCGCGTGGGCGACGAGCACGGCCTCGTGACCGGCTTCGGCCAGACCGGTGACGGTGAGGAGGACCTGGTTCTGCCCGCCTCGCCAGGTGCGCGCCGTGTCGATGTGAACGGACCGCATGACAGGCTCGCCGGCGCGTCAGCGCGTCTGCGAGGCGATGTTCGACACCAGTTCTCTCAGCTTGGCGAACTTCAGGAACACGTAGTAGCTGTTCATCGTCGAGACGATGAAGCCGGTGAGGCCGTCGGCGTAACCGCGGCGGAGCACGTAGTTGCGAATGAACGCGGCCGGCGGGTGCAGCACGAGATCGACAATGCGCGTACGGCGGCCCTGGTCGTACATTTCCATGGCCGCGAGCGTCGTGTAGCGATCCATCGTCTCGTGGTGCTGGCTGATGTCGCGGTACGGGCGGTGCTCGATGTCCTTCTTGAGCTTGCCAACAGGTCCGTCGGCCTCGACCGACTCGTGCACGCGACGGGGCGCCCAGCGCGCGCGGTCGCGATGATAGAGCCGGAGCTGGTAGTCCGGATACCAGTCGGTCGTGCGAATCCACTGGCCGAGATACCAGGTCATGCGCGGGATGCGGAAGCCAGCCTCCGACGGATTGCGCGCGACCGTCGCGCGCACCTCATCGGCGAGCGCGGGCGTGATGCGCTCGTCGGCGTCGACCGACAGGATCCACTCGTGCGCCGCGTGCTTGGCCGCGAGATTCTTCTGCGCGGCGTAGCCCGGCCAGTCGCTCTGGACGACGTGCGCGCCGGCCGCCTGCGCGCGCTTGATCGTGTCGTCGGTGCTGCCGGCATCGATGACCACGATGTCGTCGGCCCAGGACACCGACCCAAGACACGCATCGATGTTG
>CALFMR010000014.1 GCA_937880585.1 uncultured Acidobacteriota bacterium | reverse complement strand
AAGAACGGCGGCCGGACACGGGAGAGCCGTTCCGGTGGAGCGGACGGCAGTCGTTCGTCCTGCTCGTCGGCATCAAGGCCGCCGCGCGCCGCGTGACCGTGTGGATGAGCGACGGCGGCCGCCCCGCCACGGCGCCGCCCGCGATCGTCGAGGTGGCCCTCGACGATCGCGTCATCGGCACCGCCACGCCGCGCGACGCGATCGAGCCGTTCACGTTCGCGCTGCCGTCCGATCTCGCGGCCGAAGCCGCCGCGCGTCCCACGCCCGCGCGCCTGCGCCTGCGCGTGCCGACGTGGAATCCCAAGGCACTCCTCGGCGTGGAGGACACGCGCGATCTCGGCGTGATCGTCACGCGCGTGGTCGTCGAATGACTGCGGTCGCCCGCGTGGCGCGGCTGGCGGTCGATCGCTTCGAGCGCCTGATCGTCCTCATCGGCGCCGTGATGCTCGTCGTTTACCTGGCCGCGGTGCTGCTCTTTCCGAAGGCCGACGGGCGCATCGTCTTCGGCGATGCGACGCACCATTTCGTCCAGCTCCGCTCGCTCGTCTTCGATCGCGACCTGAACTTCCGCAACGACTACGTGCGCATCTATCACCTGCGCGGCGGCGAGCGTGGACTCGAATGGGTGTTCACCGATCTCACGCCGACCGGACACGTGCGCAACTACATGCCCATCGGTCCCGCGCTGCTCTGGGCGCCGCTGTATTTGCTCGTCGCGGCCGCCGAAACGGTGCGCGCGTGGATGGGACTCGGGATACCACCCGATGGCTTCGGCCGGGCGTTCCAACTCGTCCCCGGCGTGACCGGCATTCTCGCGGCAACGGCCGCCGCGTGGATCACGTTTCGGCTGGCGGCGCGCTTCACCGACCGCGCATCGGCCGCGGTCGCGACCATCGGCATCTGGCTCGGCTCTCACGCGCTCTACTACTCGCTCGTCTCGCCGTCCTACTCACACGCCGCGTCGATGTTCACGGGCGCGCTGTTCTTCGCCGCCTGGCTGGCCACGCGCGATCGGCCCGGCGTCTGGCGCGCCGCGTTGTGGGGCGCGCTCGCGGGCGCGTCGGCGCTCATGCGATGGCAGGATGCGGTCTTCGTCGTCGTGCCGCTCGTCGAGATCGCGCGCTGGCCGGCCGGCTGGCGCACGAAGCTCGCGGGCGCCGCCGCCATGAGTGCGGCGTGGCTCGTCGTCTTCTCGCCGCAGATGGTCGTCTGGGACGTGCTCTACGGCCAGCCGTTCGCGCTGCCGCAGGGACCATCGTTCATGCGATGGTCCGCACCGCATCTCGCGGCCGTGCTCCTTTCCGACAACCACGGCCTCTTCACCTGGACGCCCATCATCGTCCTCGCCATCGCCGGGCTCGTGACGTTCGCGCGGCGCCTGCCGGCCGTTGCGCTGCCGATCGCCGCCGTGCTGCTCGTCTCGTGGTACGTGAACGCGGCCGTCGCCGACTGGTGGGCGGGCGAAGCCTTTGGCGCACGGCGATTCCTCTCGCTCTTTCCGCTGTTCGTACTCGGCCTGGCGGTGTGGCTGCAGCCGCGGCGGTCGGACGCGCCCATACGCCCATGGCGTCTGGCGGTCGTCGCGGGCCTCGTGGTCGCGAACGGCCTGCTGCTCGTACAATACGAAGCCTTCATGAAGGGACTCACCACCCTGGCGCCCTACCCGCGCGGGTGGTTCGACATGTGGCTGGCGCGCTTCATCGTGCCGTTCCGCCTGCTCGCGTCATGGCGCCTCTAGCGCCGGCGTCCGACCGGCGCATTCGCGCCGTGGGCTGGTGGCTCTTCGCGCTGGCGCTCGGTGTCTACCTTTTCACCGCTGGCGGCAGCCTGACCTCGACCGATGCCGTCGTCACGTTCGACGTCACCGAAAACCTGATCGATCACGGGTCGGTCGCCATGTCCGGCAACCTGCTCGGCATGGACGCGCACCGCGGGCGCGACGGCCGCTACTACTCGCCGTTCGGCATCGTGCAGTCGCTCTACAACGTGCCGTTCGATCTCGCGGGACGCGCGGTCGTCGCCGCTACGGACCTGCGCGCGGGCAAGTCGACGACGATCCGAAAGGCCGCCGTGGCGCTCGGCCAAACGTTCGTCGTCGCGGTCGTCATCTGGCAGATCTTCCGGCTGAGCCTTTTCGTCACCGGCGATCGCACCGCCGCGACGCTCGCCGCGGTGACGATGGCGTTCGGGAGTCTGTTGTGGCCGTACGCGCGGTTCGGTTTCAATCAGCCACTCGCCACGCTCACGCTTCTCGCGGCCGTCATCGACGTCGTCACTTGTGTGCGGCACCATGTACCGTGGCGGGCCGCGCGCGCCGGCGTGTGGCTCGGTCTCTCGCTCCTGACGCGACACGAAATGGGACTGGCCGCGGTGCCGCTCACGCTCTGGCTCGCATTCGGCGACCACGGGACGCTCGCGACGAGACGACGTGAGCTCGTGGGATTCGTCGGCGTGTTCTGCGCCGGCATCGCCGCGTGGCTGATCTACAACGCCGTGCGATTCGGCAATCCGCTCGACTCGGGTTTCCTGCGCGATCGCGTCCCTGGATTCTGGAGCCCGATCCTGCAGGGACTGACGGGGCTGCTCTTCAGCCCGGCGGCGTCGATCTTCCTGTACTCGCCCGTCGCGATCGTTGGCGTCGCCGGCCTCGTGATGCTGATGAAGCGCGACCGTTCGCTCGCCGTGCTCCTGGCGTCGCTACCGGTCCTCTTCCTTCTTCTTTACGCAACGCTCGGCAACTGGATCGGCGGCCGCTCGTACGGCGGACGATATCTTGTCGTCGTCCTGCCGTATCTCGGCGTCGGATGGGCCGCGCTTCTCGCCGCGCAAACGCCGCGCACACGGCGTCGCCTCGCCGCGGCGCTCATCATCATCGGCATCGTCGTGCAGATCCCGGGCGTGTTCGTCGACTACGCCAAAGTCAGTCAAGCGGCGACGGCCGCCGAGCCGGGCACGTCGGCGCAGCAGCAGCGCTGGAGTTGGGATTCGGCGCCGCTCGTCCGCAACGCGCGCGCGCTCACCGGCATGCTGCCCGAGAACATGGATTACGTCCTCGACCGCGCGCCCAGTCCGGACGTTCCGACGCTGGCGCTCGACGACGACCGCGGGTTCTCGCAGCGGTTTTCGTTCAGCCTCGACTTCTGGTGGATGTATCTCTTCTACCTGCGTGTCGTACCGCGCGCCGTGCTGTTCGTCGTGATTCCCGTGTTCGCCCTCTGGACCATCGCGTCGGCCCGGAAGCTCGCGGCTTCCCTTCGCCGCGCGAACGCCGGATGATGGAGGCTGCCGGCTGCACGCCGCGCGCCTGATGCCGCACGCTCTGCAGATCCCCAACGCGCGCGAACGATGGATGGTCCGCCTGGCGGACCTCGCCACCGCGCCGCTCGCCTGGCGCCACTCGCGCCAGGCGAGCGGCGCCGTCCGGCGCGTCCTGCTCCTGCGCCTCGAGCGCATCGGCGATCTCGTCATGACGCGTGACGCGATCGCCGATGCCCGCGAGGCGTGGCCCGGCGCCGAGATCGACGTGGCGGTGGGCGCGTGGAACGCGCCCATCGCCGCGCTCCTCGCCGGCGTC
>CALFMR010000013.1 GCA_937880585.1 uncultured Acidobacteriota bacterium | reverse complement strand
CGGGCGATTCGGCGGTCGCGTCCGGCAACAGTTCGCCGAGCTCGGTCTGCTCATCGCCGCCGACCGGCGCGTGGAGCGACGCCGGATGCCGCGAGGCTTCGAACAGCAGCAGGACCTTGTCGACGGGCACTTTCATCTGCGCGGCGAGTTCCTGCGGCTGCGGATCGCGGCCGAGCGAGGCGGCAAGCGACCGCCGCTCGCGGTTGAGCCGGCCGAGCGACTCGATGACGTGGACCGGCAGACGAATCGTCCGGCCGTAGTCGGCAATCGCACGCGTCATGCTCTGACGCACCCACCACGTGGCGTACGTCGAGAACTTGAAGCCGCGGCGGTACTGAAACCGATCGACGGCCTTCATGAGCCCGATGTTGCCTTCCTGAATCAGGTCGAGCATCGAGAGCCCGCGATTGAGATGCTTGCGCGCGATCGACACGACGAGCCGCAGATTGGCTTCGACGAATTGACGCTTCAGCTCGAGCAACATCTCGTGGCGCTCACCGACACGCGCGACGATCTGCTGGAACACGCGGGGCACGAGGCCGCTCTTCTTCGTCACTTCGTGAAGGACGCTCGCGCGGTCGGGACCGGCTGGCTGGCGCCGGGCCTCCGCAATACGCGCGTTGGCACGCGTCAGTTCGCCGATCAGCTCGTCGATGACCGAGGGACGAATCGGCAGTTTGCCAAGTGCCGTCGCGATCTTCGCGGTCAGCGCGCCGATCGGATCGTCCTCTTTTTCCGTCGTGCCGCGTCGCGCGGGCCGGCGCGATCGCGCGCGGGCTTGCGCGCAGAGCGCGCAAATCTCACGATGCCAGCGTTCGATCCGGCCGAACGCCTTCAGGACGGGCGTCACTTGCGCAGGGGTCAGCTCACCGCCCTCAGGCAGCAGGATGAGCGACGCGGCGGGCGCGGTGCCGCGGCGCACTTCGTCGGCAAGTTTGAGGAGCGTCATCCGCGCGCACGGCAGTTCACCGAGCAATCGCAGCAGATCGGCGCGCGTCTCCTCCATGCGGCGCCCGAGCGACTGCTCTTGTTCTCTTGTCAGCAGCGGCCGGCGACCGAGCTGCTGGAGGTACACGCGCACGAGATCGGCGTCGGCCGTCCCTCCCCCCTCAACCGCATCCTCGCGCTCCGCCTCGTCCTCGTCTTCAGCTCCGCGCGCGTCGTCATCATCGGCGTCGACCGTCTGCGCCTCGAACGCCTCGGGCTCGTCTTCGCGGATGAACTGATCGGGCGATCGCAGGACCTCGTCGGACTCCGCGCCGGAGTCCTCGAGTGGGCCGAGGCCGAACTCTTTCGCGCGGCCGCGCCAGTCGAGGAACTGAGCGTTGGGCTCCGGCTCTTCCCAGTCGATCAAGGTCTCGCCCGACGACTGACGTCCACGCGCGGGCGGACGGCCCCGCCGACGCGCCGGCGCCGCGGCCGGCCGGGGACGAGTGCGTGCTCTCGATTTGCGTGGTGCTGCGCTCATGACCGTCACTCTCTTTCGCCCCGACGATAGGCCGAGGTGCCCTTTGGGCCATTGTGACATCGACGTGTCATCGAACGTCAGGGCCAGTCGCCGGCAAGGACGACGAGCTCTGCCGCGGCTCTCCGGCCGCTCTCGACGGCACCGCTCAGATAGCCCTGCCAGCGCGCGCTCGTGTGCTCGCCCGCGAACAGGACGCGCCCGAACGGCCGACCGAGCTCGGCGCGCCACGCGGGATCGAAGCCCGGATGGAAATACGCGTAGCCGCCCTTGGCCCACGGGTCGTCCTCCCATCGGACGACGCGCGTCGCCAGCAATCGCGACGGAGCGCCCAACCAACGAAGGCTCCTGACGACGGCCTGCGGTCCGCCAACGGCCAACATCGCCTTGATTTCTTCCGAGGCGCGCCCTCCGGCGAGCAGGCTGAGCATGCCCGGTCCGCGCTGTTCTTCGTTTCCGTCCCAGACGGCACCGTGCGCGCGATCGGATCCAAACGCCCGCGCCCGTCCCACGCGCCGCCAGAATCGGCGATCGAACTGCAATACGACACGCGTCGCCGGACCGTAGCGCAGCGTCCGAATGGCGCGTTGCTGCACGGCGGGCAATGCGGGCTGAAAGCCGACGTCTGCGAGCGTCGACGCAGGCATCGCGGCGATGACGAAGTCGCCGCGCCAGATCGCGCGCCCGCTTGGACCGTCGATCGTCGCCGATACGCGCCGGCGCGTCTGGACGACTTGTCGCAGCCTGGAGCCCAGGCGCGGGCGCGCGTGGAGGGATGCCGCCAGCTTCGTCGCCAGCTGATCGTTGCCGCCTCTGACACGCGACGCGCCGCCCGCCGCGCCGGCCGCGCCATCGGCGAGAAAATCGACGAGTGCGAGGAGGGACAGATCGTCGGGATCGGCGAGGAAGAGCCCGCGTAGGCCGCGGAAGCGTTCGAGGACGTCGCGGCCGGCTCGACGGTGGGCCAACCAGTCGGCGACTGACTGCTGGCCGAGCGCGCGCGCGATAGTGCCGTCCCAGTTGCGCTCGGTGAGTTGATAAGCCTCGACGAGCGGCGCGAGCAGCGACCCGATCTCGCCGAAGGTCCGATCGAGCGACTGAATGGCGAGGCGGCCGTCGGCGCGCGGGCCGTAGTAATCGAATCCGCCGCGGAGAATCGGCGCGAGCCGCAGGCCCAGGTCACGCGCCAACGCGACGACCGGCGCCTGCTCGCGCTCGATGATGTCGGCCCCGCCTTCGGCGTGCTGGCCATCCGCGAAACCTGTGCGGATCGTCCACAGCCGACCGCCGATGCGATCGCGCGCCTCGATCAGCGTGACAACGGCGCCGTCACGCTCGAGATCGCGAGCGGCCGAAAGCCCGGCGAGCCCGGCGCCGGCCACGAGGACGCGAACCCCGCGCAACCGGCTGGAGTGAGACGTGGACGAGGGCATCGAGAGACTCCCTCGTCAGAGTAGTGCAGGACGAGAACCGCGCGCCGCTTTCGGGCCTCACGCGAAGCCGCGAAGGCGCGAAAGCAGCGGACGAGCACTCACGAACCCGGCACTCACTTCTGGCTTCTGGCTTCACATTTCTAACTTGCTTGATCCGTCCTGCCTCCTCACAGCCCCGTGACGGTGATCTCAGCCACGACCGTCTCGCCGCTCACTTTGTCGGTGGCGACGTTGATCTCCTGGCGCTCGCCGTCTTTGACGACGAGGTTGGTCGTGATGCGGTAGGAGCGGAAGACCGGTGCGGTGACGCCGGCGGTCGGATCCTGCGTGCCGTTCGCATCGGCGACCGACGAGTCGTCGAGGATGAACCGCACGTCGTAGCGGTCACCGGCCGCGGCGGCGACATAGCAGTCGATGTTCGTGCCGACGTTCTGATAGTTGATCGTGACCGGCTGCGGCGGCTGATTCGGAGCATAGTAGCCGGGTGTGGGTACGGGCACGTTGACGCCGAGCCGCAGGCTCAGACCGTGCGTGCCGATGCCGTCACCCGTCTCGCCGACCAGCGTGTACGGCAGGCTGCTGACGATCTGACCGCCCTTCTTGCGTTGAATCAAGACATCGACGCGCACCGATCGCGCCTCGACGGACACCGGAGGACGCGGAGTCTTCGCGGGCGCCGGTGCCGCGGCGGACTGAGGCGTGGCGGCAGGCTTGGGCGTCGACGCGGCGTCCGCCTGACGCGCGACCGTGACGATCGAATCCGCGCCAGCCAGCAGCGCGCACATTGCTATCAGGACAGAGAACCGGCGCATATGAGGACCTCCTCGACGAGTCATCTTCTTCTTTGCAATGCGCTGGGGCCCCAGCCCCAGCGCGACGAGCTTCGCCCCTCGCTGCACTCAGGGCTCGCGACGTCATCTTTTCTTGACCTCTGGCCTCACCCCGGCATCCGTCCTTCGCGATCTTCGCGCCTTCGCGTGAGGCCTCAGTTCACGATCGGCTCGACGTCGAGCGCCGGCACGCGGATCGGGTCCGGCGCTTGGAGCGCCGCGGCCTCTGGCTGGACGCCGGCGGCCCAGTCAGCCAGTGACGGACCGATGCGAACGCGACCACTGGCCGCGGCGCTGGCCAGTTGCCGCACGCCCTCGAGTTGGCCCCGCGGCACGACCACGGGCGCGGCCGCGAACGCCCGCCACGCGTTCCGGGCCACGCGCGCCTTTCCGTGCCGTTCTTCATTCCGCCTGGGGCTCTCACCCGTCGCTCGAGCCGCAACCGCTACGCCGGATCGCTCCGTGGACGCGGACGCGTCCTCAGTTGTCGTCGCGGCCACGCGCGTCTCCGACGGCATCACCGCCCCAGCACGAGACGACATCGCGCGCGGTTGCTCGTCGATCGGGCGGTGCGCCGACCAGACCACGACCAGCGCGACCGCGGCGGGAACTGCGACGGCCATTGCATACCGCCACGTCCGGCGCCGTGCGGCGCGATCGGCCTCGATGCCATCGCGCACCCGCGCGCCAAAACCGGACGACGGCTCGAGGTCGAGCGCGTCGGCCAACGTCTGCACCGGGTCGTCCGCGTCCATTCGTCCGACTCTCATCGCAACTGCTCCTGCAGCCGGCGTCGGGCCTCGAACAGGCGCGACTTGACCGTCCCTTCCGGCAAACCGGCGAGTGCGGCGACTTCGCGCGTCGTGTGACCGTCGATCGCCGCCAGCACGAGGACGAGTCGCAGACGCTCGGGTAGCGCGTCGATCGCCTGCCAGAGCCTGGTGGCCCGTTCGCGTGCGGCGACGTCGACCTCGGCGTCTCCGTGCTGTGGCGCCAGACGCGCAACGGCATCCTCTCGCGTCCCACGCCGCCTTCCGCTCCGCTGCCAATCGATCGCCATCCGCCAGGTCAGACGTACGAGCCAGGCGCGGAACCGGTCGCGATCGCGCAGCGCGCCGAGCCGGCGCGAGGCGCGGACGAAGGCCTCCTGCGCGACGTCCTCGGCGTCCGCCCGGTTGCGCAGGACGCTGAAGGCGACGCGAACGGCCAAGGCGGACGATTCGGCAAGGCGGTCATCGAGGTCGCGGGCGCGATCCGCCGCGCTCACCACGCGCCCCGCCGGCCACGGTCGCACGATCGCATTCATCTCGACTCACCCACAAGACGCCGCCGTCGGCCTCAGGGTTCGCGAGCGACACGACCAATGCCCTCGCGCGAGGCCACCGAGTGTCGTAAGTCGATTACGGCCGGGGGAAGTCACGGGCCTTCGGTCCTGCATTAATGCGGGTTCACCCACGGTCCCAGCTTTGCAGCGGCCGCGACGTGCCCAGCCACAATCTGTACGCCCGCCTGACATCGGTGCTCGTCGTCTTCGGTGCCTGTCTGGCCATGACCCTCCTCGTCAGCGCGCAAGCCGGTCCCGCCTCCGGGACACCGCGGCGCGCCGCTGCCGAGTCCCCGTTGCAAGTACGCATCGTGCCGGCGGCCCTCGCCGACTCGTCCTGGCTCGATACGGAAGCCGCGGCCCAGAAGGCCGCGGCCGCTTCGTGGTCCGTCTTCCACGGCTTCCAGTTCACCGATCGCCGCGCCCAGAGCGGCATCACCTTCCACAACCACGTCGTCGCCGACGCCGCCAAGGACTACAAGGCCGTGCACTACGACCACGGCAACGGCGTGGCGGTCGCCGACGTCGACGGCGATGGGCGGCTCGACCTTTACTTCACGAGCCAGGTCGGCGGCAACGAGCTCTGGCGTAACCTCGGTCATGGCCGCTTCCAGAACATCACCGCGTCGGCGGGCGTCGGCGTCCCCGGCAAGGTCAGCGTCACGGCGTCGTTCGCGGACATCGACAACGACGGCGATGAAGACCTGTATGTGACGACCGTCCGCGGCGGCAACATGCTCTTCGAGAACGACGGTCACGGCCACTTCCGCGACATCACCTCTTCGTCAGGCCTGGGCTACGTCGGCCATGCGTCTGGCGCCGTCTTCTTCGATTACGACCACGACGGACGACTCGACCTGTTTCTCGCGACCGTCGGCCGCTATACGACGAACACGATCGGCGGAGTCGGTTACAAGTACTACGTCGGCTTCGAGGACGCCTTTGCCGGCCACACGATGCCGGACCGCGCCGAGCAGAGCGTCCTTTACCACAACGAGGGCGGCAACCACTTCGTGGACGTGTCAAGCAAGATGGGCATCCAGGACATGTCCTGGACGGGTGACGCCAGCGTCATCGACGGCAATGACGACGGCTGGCCGGATCTGTACGTCTTGAACATGCAAGGTGACGATCAGTACTACGAGAACGTCGGCGGCACACACTTCGAGCGCAAGAGCCGCGCGGTGTTCCCGCGTACGTCGTGGGGCGCGATGGGCATCAAGTCCTTCGACGTCAACAACGACGGGAAGATGGACATCTTCATCACGGACATGCACTCGGACATGGCCGAGCAGATCGATCCGTCGCACGAGCACGAGAAGTCACACATGACTTGGCCGGTCTCCTTCCGCGGCGACGGCAGCACGAGCATCTGGGGCAACTCGCTCTTCGTGAAGGACGCTCCTGACACGTATCACGAGGCCTCGGATGCGATGGGCACGGAGAACTACTGGCCGTGGGGACCGAGTGTCGGCGACCTCAACGCCGACGGCTTCGACGACGTCTTCATCGGATCCGGGATGAGCTATCCGTTCCGCTACGCCGTGAACTCGGTCAAGCTCAACAACCACGGCCAGGGCTTCCTCGATGCGGAGTTCGTGCTGGGCGTCGAGCCGCGCGCCGGCGGCGTGGTCGTGCCGTGGTTCAACCTCGACGCGACGGGCAAGGACCGCAACCATCCCAATGCCGTCGGCGCCACCGGTCCCGTGCGGGTGGACGGCGCGCGCAGCACCCGGTCGGCCGCGATCTTCGACATCGACGGCGACGGCGACCTGGACATCGTCACGAACGACTTCAACACGGCGCCGATGGTACTCGTGAGCGACTTGTCGGCAAAGACGACCATCCATTACCTCGAAGTGAAACTGACCGGCACGACGTCGAATCGCGACGGCCTCGGCGCCGTCGTCAAGGTCACGGCCGGAGGTTCGACCTACACGAAGGTGATGGACGGCAACACGGGCTACCTGTCCCACGGCGTGATGCCGCTCTACTTCGGACTAGGTCAAGCCACGACCGTCGATCGCATCGTCGTGACGTGGCCGTCGGGAAAAACGCAGACCGTGAATGCGCCGGCGATCAACACGACCGTGCACGTCACCGAGCCGGCGAACTGACAGCGGCACCGCGGAAGAGCCTTCATATTCCCTGGGCCTGAAGGCCCAGGGCTCCACAAACAGGCAGATTTGACGACCCGGGGCTTCACAGCGAATCTGTGGAGCCCCCAACCCTTCAGGATTGGGGGGCGACGGCGGGGGGCTGACGCCGCCCTCGTCTATTCACGCTCGACGTTCGCAGCCAGAAGGACTCGGGCCTACGGCCGATATCCGACCTTCGCGTACTCCGGTGCGTGCGGGACGAAGTTGTCGTCGAACTGCGGATCCGGCGGGTCGACCGTGTTGCGCCTGCGGTCAATCGTCCCACGCAGATCGTCGACTTGTCCGTGGATCAACGTGCCGCGCACACCCGACGCGTCGCCGATGTCCAGCTCATAACGCGCGCCGGGTGAGATGCCGCCGGCCAGCGTGTCGTTCCAGAAGATCGAGTCCGCGTACGTGCTCCCGACCGACTCGTCATCGGCGCCCGCCCAGTTGCCGGTGAACGTGCAGCGGTTGACGTCGACGCGCGA
>CALFMR010000012.1 GCA_937880585.1 uncultured Acidobacteriota bacterium | reverse complement strand
CTCTTCGTCTCGGTGACGGGGATCTTGGTGTACGTGATGCTCTATCGCATGTACTGAAAAAAGATGACACCGCGAGCCCCCGAGCGCAGCGAGGGTGGCGAAGCGCGTAGCGCTGGGGGTGGGGGCCCCAGCGCATTGCAAAAAAGATGACTCGCGAGCGCAGCGAGGGTGGCGAAGCGCCGTGGCGCTGGGGGTGGGCCGCAGCGCATTGCAAAAAAGATGACTCGCGAGGGTGGCGAAGCGCGTCGCGTTGGGGTGGGGCCCCAACGCACCCGCAAAGCCGACTGCCCGCCACGCAACACAAACTGACATGTCACTATTTGCCAAGATCGCCTGAACTGTGTACGATTCCATCTGCGGATCGGCCTGATGTCCGCTGAGTGGAATTCGAGTCAGGCGACGAACACGCCCATGTCGACGACGACGAAGAACCATCTCAAGCCCCACGATCTCCCGCTCAACGAGCGCGCGCTCTTCCGTCAGCAGGCCTACATCGGCGGCCAGTGGGTGGATGCCGACGACGGCGGCGTCACGAACGTGGCGAATCCGGCCGACGGCCGTGTGCTCGGCACCGTGCCGCGCATGGGCACGGCCGAAGTCCGGCGCGCCATCGCCGCGGCGGACGCGGCACTGCCCGCCTGGCGCAATGAGACGGCCGGCACGCGCGCGACCGTCCTCCGGCGCTGGTTCGATCTCTGCCTCGAGCACCAGCAGGATCTCGCGACGATCCTGACGATGGAACAAGGCAAGCCGCTCGCCGAGGCGCGCGGCGAGATCGCGTACGGCGCCGGCTTCATCGAGTGGTTCGCCGAGGAAGCGCGCCGCGTCTACGGCGACGTCATTCCCGCCAACGCGCCGGGCCGGCGCATCGTCGTCATCAAACAGCCGGTCGGCGTGACGGCGACGATCACGCCGTGGAACTTTCCGAACGCGATGATCACGCGCAAGGTCGGCGCCGCGCTCGCCGCCGGATGCACGGTCGTGAGCAAGCCGGCCGGCAGCACGCCGTTTTCCGCGCTCGCGTTGGCCGAGCTCGGCGCGCGCGCCGGCATCCCGAAGGGCGTCTTCAACGTCGTGACCGGACCGGCGGCCGCCATTGGCGCGGAGCTCACGTCGAATCCCATCGTCCGCAAGTTGTCGTTCACGGGATCGACCGAGGTCGGCCGCACGCTGCTCGCGCAGTGCGCGGGGACTATCAAGAAGGTGTCGCTGGAGCTCGGCGGCAACGCGCCGTTCATCGTGTTCGAGGACGCGGATCTCGACAAAGCCGTGGCCGGCGTCATGGCGTCGAAGTTCCGCAACACGGGACAGACGTGCGTCTGCGCGAATCGCATCTTCGTCGACGCCCGCGTGTACGACGCGTTCGCGGCGAAGCTGCGCGAGGCCGTCAGTGCGCAGACGGTCGGCAACGGGCTCGACTCGGGCGTCACGCTCGGTCCACTCATCGACGACGCCGCCGTGGCGAAGGTCGAAGAGCACATCGAGGACGCGATCGCGCACGGTGCGAAGATCCTGGTCGGCGGCCGCCGCCACACGCTCGGCGGCACGTTCTTCCAGCCGACCATCCTCACCGATGTGCCGCTCGGCACGAAGCTCATGCGCGAGGAGACGTTCGGTCCAGTCGCGCCGCTCACGCGGTTCACGTCGGAAGACGAAGTCATCCGCATGGCGAACGACACACCGTTCGGCCTGGCGGCGTATTTCTACACGCGCGACCTCGCGCGCGCCTGGCGCGTCGCCGAAGCCATCGAGACGGGCATCGTCGGCATCAACGAGGGCATCATCTCGACCCCGGTCGCGCCCTTCGGCGGCGTGAAGGAGTCGGGCCTCGGCAGCGAGGGTTCGAAGTACGGCATCGAGGAATATCTCGAAGTCAAATATCTATGTATGGGCGGCCTTTAGAGAGGACGACACATGACGTTTCAGGATCGCACTGCCATTGTGACCGGAGCTGGTGGGGGCTTCGGGGAAGGCATCGCCAAGCATCTGGCCGCGCTCGGGGCGGCGGTGGTCGTCGCTGATATCCGCGGCGATGAGGCCACGCGCGTCGCGGCTGAAATCACGAAAGCCGGCGGACGCGCGGTGGGGACGACGACCGACGTGACGAAGGACGCGGACGTGCGCGCAATGGTCGACCTGGCGCTGCAGTCGTTCGGCCGGCTCGACATCATGGTGAACAACGCGGGCACGACGCACAAGAACCGGCCGATGCTCGACGTCGACGAAACAACATTCGACCGCGTGTTCGACACGAACGTCAAGAGCCTCTATCTCAGCGCGAAGCACAGCGTCCCGGTCTTCCGTAAAGCGGGCCACGGCGTCATCATCAACATCGCGTCGACGGCCGGCGTCCGCCCGCGGCCGGGCCTGACGTGGTACAACGGCTCGAAGGGCGCCGCGATCATTCTCACGAAGTCGATGGCGGCCGAGCTGGCGCCCGATCACATCCGCGTGAACGCGATCAACCCGGTCATGGGCGAGACGGGACTCTTGAAGGACTTCCTGCCCGGCGAGGACAGCGCCGAGGTCCGCGCGCGGATCATCAGCACCATTCCGCTCGGCCGGCTGAGCCAGCCGATGGACATCGCGCGGGCGTGCGCGTTCCTCGCGAGCGACGACGCGGATTTCATCACGGGCGTCTGCCTCGAGGTCGACGGCGGCCGCTGCGTGTAACGAAGGCGCGCCGCGGCGCGCCAGGACGGGCACCATGAGCACCGGGGCCGAGGCCAACCTGACGCGCGTCGCGTACGACAAGATTCGTGCGGCCATCGTCTATGGCGCGCTCGACCTCGGCGAGCCGTTGTCGGAGAACGCGCTCGCGCGCGCACTCGGCATGAGCAAGGCGCCGATTCGCGCGGCCATGGGCGAGCTGCGGCTGAAGGGACTCGTACACGTCGTGCCGCAGTCGGGCACGTACGTCTTCAGCCCGACGCGCGAGGAAATCGAAGAGCTCTGCGACTTCCGCTTCCTGCTCGAAGGCCAGGCTCTGCAGTCGTCGATGGCCAGAAGCGCGGACGCTCTCGTGGCCGAGCTCTCGCGCGTCGTCGCGGCCATGGAGGACACGACCGCGGCGTCAGGCGCGAGCGGCAAGCTGCTCGACAGCGAATACCATCACCTGTTCATCCGGTACTGCGGCAACCGGTATCTCACCGATGCGTACGAGACGATCGCGCACCGCGTCGAAGCGCTCCGGTACCGGTTCATGGACACGGCCGTCTACCGGCGCAAGGCGGCGGCCGAACATCGGGAGATGCTCGACCTGTTGGCCGCCGGACGCGTCACCAAAGCCGTGAGCGTCCTCGGCGAGCACATCGCCCGCACGCGCGAATTCCAGTCACGCGTGGCCTGGTCGCACGGGCGATCGCGCCGCAGCGACTACAAGTTCCGCGAACACGCGGTCGTCTTCAGGGACGACCTCACGCCGCCCGGGACCGCCGGCGACGCGCCGCCGCGATAGCCGTCGTCCGGCTACTTGGCGAAGCGATCGAAGATATCGACGAGCTCGTTGAGCTGCGCGTGCCGATCCGGATCGCCGTTGGCGATCGCGGTCGTGATACAGGTATCGACGTGGTGTTTGAAGATGGCGAGGCTGATGCGATTCAACGCCGCCTCGGCGGCCGCGAGCTGCTGGAGAATCTCGATGCAGGCTCGCGGCTCCTGCACCATCCTCCGGATGCCGCGCACCTGCCCTTCGATACGGTTCAGGCGCGTGACGAGCCCTTGCTGATCGGCCACTCCCAGCATACGTCTCACCCCCCGGCACGGCGACCGGCTCGCACTGGCAGCAGTCGATCGGCGAGGCCCCAAGGCCCTTTCGACAATACGACACTTTCGCGCCGCTGTTGCATCAAATAGTTGCGTTAGGCGGATGGCGCTCCCGGCGGCCGCATCCCGGAGTACAGTGTCCGGACGCGTCATGGTCGTCGTCGACGGCGAGGGCCCGCCCATCGTGGTGATTCCCGGCATCCAGGGGCGATGGCGGTGGATGGCGCCGCTCATCGACGCGCTCGCGCGCCGGCACCGCGTCGCGACGTTTTCGCTGAACGAGGCCCGCGGCGATCGGCTGTTCGATCGCTGGTGCGACCTCGTGGACCGGTCGGCGGCCGCGGCCGGCCGCGGGCCCGTGGCCATCGCGGGCCTGTCGTTCGGCGGCCTCATCGCCCTGCGGTATGCCGCGAGCCGGCCGGACCGAACCTCGCATCTCGTGCTCATCTCCGCGCCGTCGCCGCGCTGGCGCCCGGACGCCGCCGCGCTCGGCTACGCCGGCCGGCCGTGGCGATCGCTTCCCGCTTTTCTCCGGCGCACGCGGACGCGCCTCGCGCCCGAGCTGGCGGCCGCCTTCCCTCGACGCGCCGATCGCGCGGCCTTTTCCCTCGCCCAGATCGGCCGGCTCGTGCGCGCGCCGCAGTCGCCGGCGCGGATGGCCGACTGGATCCACGCATGGATGGCGGAGGACTTCGCGCGCGACCCCGCCCGCGTCGCCGCCCCGACGCTCGTCGTCACGGGCGAGCCGGCGCTCGATGGCATCGTGCCGGTCGACAGCTCGCTCGAATATCTGTCGCTCATCGCGCACGCGCGACACGCGATCATCGCCGGCACGGGGCATCTCGGCGTCATCACCAAGCCCGACGTCGCGGCCGGTCTCATTGGCCGCTTCCTGGCCTCG
>CALFMR010000011.1 GCA_937880585.1 uncultured Acidobacteriota bacterium | reverse complement strand
GGATCTGCGCACGTACGAATGCGACGCGCTCGCCCATGTCCGCCAAGCGCCGGCGGCCGTCGTCATGCCGCCGTCGGCCGCGGCCGTGCAGGCGATCGTGCGGCTGTGCGCGGCCCATCACGTGCCGTTCGTCGCGCGCGGTCATGGCACCGGACTTTCCGGCGGCGCATCGCCCGTCGAGGACGGGATCGTCATCGCGCTCACGCGCCTCGACCGCGTGCTCGACATCGACATTCCGAATCGGCGCGTGACCGTCGAGCCGTGCGTGACGAACCTCGAAATCAGCCGACGCGTGGCGGCGCAGGGTTGCTATTACGCGCCCGATCCGTCGAGCCAGCAGGCGTGCTCGATTGGCGGCAACTTCGCGGAAAACTCGGGCGGGGCGCACTGTCTCAAGTACGGCTTCACCGTCCATCATGTGGTCGCCGCCGACGTCGTGCTGCCGTCTGGAGATCTCGTGCATCTCGGGACGCCAACCGCCGACCGACCGGGACCTGATCTGCTCGGGCTGTTCGTCGGATCCGAAGGGACGCTCGGCATTGCAACCGCCATCACGGTACGGCTCCTGCGAAAACCGGAGGCCGTGCAGACGCTGCTCGCCGCCTTCGATTCGATCGACGCCGCCGGTCAGGCCGTATCCGACATCATCGCGGCTGGCATCGTGCCGGCGGCCGTCGAAATGATGGATCGGCTGGCGATTCGCGCGGCCGAGGCCGCCGTTCATCCCGGCTTCCCCGAGACGGACGCCGTCCTCATCGTCGAGCTCGATGGCGTGCGCGAAGACGTCGAGGATCTCTTCGCCGTCGTCGAAGCCACGTGCCGGCGCGATGGCGCGAGCGAGATCCGCCTCGCGAAGAACGACGACGAGCGCGCGATGATCTGGAAAGGGCGCAAGGCCGCGTTTGCCGCGATGGGCCGCGTCTCGCCGAACTACTACGTGCAGGATGGCGTCGTGCCGCGCACACGTCTTCCAGAAGTGCTCGCACGCATCCGCGATCTCGAAGCGCGATCGGGTCTGCCGATCGGCAACGTCTTCCACGCCGGCGATGGCAACCTGCACCCGCTCATCTGCTACGACGAGCGCATCCCGGGTCAGGCGGCCCTGGCCGAAGAAGTGGCCGGCGAGATCCTCGCCTACTGCATTGACGCGGGCGGCGCGCTCACAGGCGAACACGGCATCGGCGCCGACAAACGCTGCTCGATGCCCAAGATGTTTTCGGCCGACGACCTGGCCCTGATGGCGCGCGTGCGCGACGCGATCGATCCGGCCGGCTTGTCGAATCCCGGCAAGGTGCTGCCGACGCCGCGTCTCTGCGGCGAAGTGCCCGGGCCCTACCGCCAGCACCCGATCGAGCGGGCGGGACTGGGCGAACGGTTCTGATGACGCTGACCGACGATCTCCTCCGTCGCATCGACGTGCTGTCCGACGGCAGCGTCGTTCGTCCCGGCGCAGCCGACGATGCGATCGACGACGTCGTGCCCGCGGTGGTCGTCGCGCCCGAGTCGGCCGAGGCCGTGGCCGCGGCGCTCGCGACGGTCTCGCGTGAACGCCTGACGACGGTGATACGCGGCGGCGGCACGAAGCTCGGTTGGGGACGTCCGCCGCAGACCATCGACGTCGTCCTCGACCTCGGCCGGCTCAATCGCGTCGTCGCGCATCGACATGGCGATCTGACGGTGACGGTCGAAGCCGGCGCGCCGCTCGCCGAGGTCAATCGCGCGCTCGCGCAGCATCGTCAATGGCTGGCCATCGACACGGCGTTCGACGCCGCGACCATCGGCGGCCTCATCGCGACGAATGACAGCGGATCGCTGCGTCATCGCTACGGCACGCCGCGGGACCTGCTCATCGGGATCGGCCTGGCGACGACTGACGGCCGCCTCGCGAAAGCGGGCGGACAGGTCGTGAAGAACGTCGCGGGCTACGACCTCGGTCGGCTCGTCAGCGGATCCTTCGGATCGCTCGCCGCCATCGTCAGCGCCACGTTCAAACTGTCGCCCCTTCCGCTGGCGTCGGCCACGATGGCCGCGCGGTTCGCGGATCGTGACGCAGCCGTTCGCGCGGTAGCGGCCGTGGCTGCGAGCACGCTCGATCCGATGGCGTTCGACTTCGACACGTCGGCACCCGCGGCCGGCTCCGAGCCAATGGCCGTGCAACTGGCGGTCCGATTCGCCGCCTCGCCGCGCGCGGTCGACGCCCAGATCGCGAGGGCACGCGAGATGATGTCGGGCGGCGACGTCTCGGTCACGTCCGGCGAGTCAGACGATGCCTGGTGGCGCGCGCGAGTCGGCGAGATCTGGTCCGGCGCGGGTGCCGTCGTCCGAATGGCCTGGCCGGCCGCGGCCGTGGGTGACATGTTTCGCGCGATCGAGACGATCGCGCGCGGCGAGCGGACGGCCATCGCCGTCGTCGGACGCGCCGCCGTGGGCGCGGGGCTCGCGCGGATCGATGGCGACGCGGACGCGCAGGTCCGCGTCGTCGAGCGGCTGCGCCGTCAAGCGCCGGCGATCCAGCACGTCGTCGTCCGGCGCGCGGCTCGTGACGTGAAGGCGCGCGCCGACGTCTGGGGACCGGCCGACAGCGCGACGCCGGTCCTCGCGGCAATCAAACAGGCGCTCGATCCCGCCGGCGTGCTGAATGCCGGCCGAGGTCCGGTATGAACGGCACGACCCGCGCGATCGTGCAGGAATCGGCCGCCGTCGCACCCGCGTTCGACGCCGTCGACGCGCCGTCGCTGGATCTGATGAGCGCGTGCGTGCATTGCGGCTTTTGTCTGCCCACGTGTCCGACGTATCGGTTGTGGGGCGAGGAAATGGACTCGCCGCGCGGCCGCATCTATTTAATGAAGGAGGCGGCGGAAGGCCGGACGCCGATGTCGTCCACGTTCGTCGGCCACTTCGACACCTGCCTCGGCTGCATGGCGTGCGTCACGGCCTGTCCGTCGGGCGTTCAGTACGGCCCGCTCATCGAACGCACGCGCGCGCAGATCGAACGGCGCTACGAACGGCCGCTGCGTGAGAGGCTCTTGCGGCGCGCGCTCTTTTCAGTGCTGCCCTATCCGGTGCGGCTACGCGCGCTGCTCGCACCGCTCCTCATCGTTGGACCCGCCGTGCGGGCCGTGGGCGCCAGCCGCGTCGCGCAGCGGCTCCCGGCGTTCTTGCGATCGATCATGGCGCTGGCGCCACGCATCACCTGGGCCGGTGTGGCCGACGGTTTGCCCGCCGAGGCGCGTGCGGCCGGGACGCGTCGCCTGACCGTCGGTCTCCTCGCCGGTTGCGTCCAACGTGTCGCTTTTCCCCACGTCCACGCCGCGACCGTCCGCGTTCTCGCCGCTGAAGGATGCGACGTGCGTGTGCCTCATGGCCAGGGCTGCTGCGGCGCGCTGGCGCTGCACGCCGGGCGCCTCGACGAGGGACGCGCGTTCGCGCGCCGGCTCATCGCCGCGTTCGAACACGCCGAGGTCGATCGGATCGTCGTCAACGCGGCGGGCTGCGGATCGGCGATGAAAGAGTACGGCGACCTGCTCGCCGACGATCCGGACTGGGCCGCGCGCGCCCGCGCGTTCAGTGCGCGCGTGCGCGACATCTCGGAACTGCTCGTCGAGCTCGGCGAGCCTCGGGCGAGGCGGCACCCGATCCACGCGCGCGTGACCTATCACGACGCCTGCCATCTCGCGCACGCGCAGGGCATCCGATCCGCGCCGCGCGATCTGCTCCGCGCCATTCCCGGCATCGAGCTCGTGACGCCGGCTGACGCCGAGATCTGCTGCGGCAGCGCGGGCATCTACAACCTGGTGCAGCCAGAACCGGCCGCCGCGCTCGGCGCCGAGAAGGCCGCGCGTCTCGCCGAGACGAAGCCTGATATCGTGGCGACCGCGAACCCGGGCTGCACGCTGCAGATCGCCGCTGCCGCCCGCCGCCGCGGCGAGCAATGGCCCGTCGTACACCCGATTGAAATCGTCGACGCGTCGATTCGTGGAGAGAGCGTGATCAATGTGGTCGCAGGTCTACAACCCGCTCGGTAATGCGACGCTTTCGACCTGCGCGGCGGCGCTGCCCGCGGTCGTGCTGCTCGGCGCGCTCGGCATTCTGCGGATGCGCGCGCACATGGCCGCGCTCGTCGGCGTCGCGACGTCGCTCATCGTCGCCGTCCTCATCTTCGGCATGCCCGGCGGCCTGGCCGCGCGTGCGACGGCGTACGGCGTCGCCTACGGCCTCTTTCCCATCGGCTGGATCATCCTCAACGTCATCTTTCTGTATCGCCTGACGAACGAGCGCGGGCTCTTCGGCGTGCTGCGGCACAGCGTCACGCGCGTCACGAGCGATCGCCGGCTGCAGCTGCTACTCGTGGCGTTCTGCCTCGGCGCGTTCTTCGAGGGCGCCGCCGGCTTCGGGACGCCGGTTGCGGTGACGGCCGCCATCCTCATCGGTCTCGGATTCCCGCCGCTCGAAGCGTCCGGCCTCTCGCTCATCGCCAATACCGCGCCGGTTGCCTTCGGCGCGCTCGGCACGCCGCTGATCGCGCTGCAAAGCGTGACGGGGCTCGATCTCTTGAAGCTCAGCGCGATGACCGGCCGCGAGCTGACGGTCTTCTCGGTCATCGTCCCGTTCTGGCTCATCAGCGTGTTCGCCGGCTGGCGCGGCATGATCGGCATCTGGCCCGCGCTCCTCGTCGCGGGCGTGTCGTTCGCCATTCCGCAGTGGCTCATCTCGGCGTACCACGGGCCCTGGCTCGTCGACGTCGTCTCGGCCGTCGTCGCGCTCGGCGTGCTGACCTTCTTCCTGACGAAGTGGCAGCCGCGTGAGATCTGGCGGCATGCCGGCCGGCGTCCCCCGACGGCGCCACCAGCGCCGGCGGCGGTTGACGATGAGGCGCCCGACGGCCATCAACTGTTCCGCGCGTGGCTGCCGTGGATCATCCTGACCGTGCTCGTCTTCGTGTGGGGCATCCCACAAGTCAAGACCTGGCTCGATGGCCTGTCCGCGCCGCGCTTCACGATCGAGGGCCTCAACAACCTCATCCTGCGCATGCCGCCCGTCGTCACCGAGCCACGGCCCGAGGCGGCGGTGTTCGTCCTCAACTGGCTGTCGGCCACGGGCAGCGGCATCCTCGTTGCCGCCATCATCGGCGGCCTCGTCATGGGCTACCGTCCGGCCGCGCTCGTTCGCGAGTACTGGCGCACGATCGTGCAGGTGCGCTATTCGCTCCTCACGATCGCCGCGATGATGGCGGTCGGCTACATCACGCGCTATGCCGGATTAGACGCGACGATGGGGCTGGCGTTCGCGAAGACCGGGCGGCTCTATCCGATCTTCGCGACGCTGCTCGGCTGGCTGGGTGTCGCACTGACGGGATCGGACACGTCATCAAACGTCCTCTTCGGCAGCCTGCAGCGCATCACCGCCGAACAGCTCGGCCTCAGCCCGACGCTCATGGCCTCGGCCAACAGCGCGGGCGGCGTGATGGGCAAGATGATCGACGCGCAGTCGATTGTCGTCGCCAGCACCGCGACCGAGTGGTACGGCCACGAAGGCGACATCCTGCGCTACGTGTTCCTGCACAGCCTCGGCCTGGCCGTGCTGATGGGGCTCTTCATTTTCCTGCAGGCCTACGTGTATCCGTTCACGCTGATGGTGATTCAGTAGAGGGACGGTAGTCATCTTTTTTGCAATGCGCCGGGGCCCCACCCCCGGCGCTACGGCGCTTCGCCGCCCTCGCTGCGCTCGGGGGCTCGCGGTGTCATCTTTTTTTGTTCTGCCCCCTAGTCCCCAATCCCTGATCCCTAATCCCTCTTTCCTGTCAGTACAATCCCCTTGTGCCTTTGCCGAACGCTCGTCTCGTGCTCGGATCGGTCCAGCGCTTGTTGCGCATGGGCGCGACCGCCAATCTCACCAACCTGCTGAAGAAGCAGCGGCCGCCGGACATCGCGGCCATCTTGCACCGGCTGCCGGACTCGGACGCGCGGATCGCCTTCGACAGCCTGGTCGCCGTGAATGTTCCGCTCGCGATGGACGCGTTGTCGGAGCTTGGTCCCAAGCCGGCGGCGCAGCTGCTCGTCGGCCGGTCGGCCGAGGAAGTCGCGCGGCTCATGCGGGAGCTCGCGCCCGACGACTCGGCCGCGATCCTCACGCACCTGCCGCCCGAGCTCGCGGCGCACGTGATGGAGCTGACCGGCCAATCGGGGGCGATCGGCCACCTGCTCGGCTACGCGGACCAGACGGCCGGCCGCATCATGACGCCGAACGTCTTCGCGCTCGACGAGACGGTGACCGCCGGCGAAGCCGTCGCCACGCTCCAGCGGCTATCGGGCCCTGAGGTCGTCTTCTACCTCTACGTGATCGACGACCGGCACCATCTGGTCGGCGTCACGTCGCTGCGCCGGCTCGTGCTCGTGCCGGCCGACACGCCGCTCTCGCGCATCATGACGACTGACGTCGTCAGCGTCTCGGTCGACGCGCGGCAGGACGAAGCCGCGCGGCTCGTCGCCTCCTACAACCTGCTCGCCCTTCCCGTCGTCGACGCGGAGAACAAGCTCGTCGGTGTCATCACGGTCGACGACGTCATCGACGTCATCCGGGACGAGACGACGCGCGACATCCAGCGCATCGGCGGCTTGGAGGCCCTCGGCGATTCCCTTTACCAGCGTGGTCTTCCCGGTTCCGAGATCGCCTTGCAGCAGCACGAGGCGCAGACCCTTGAGGTCGGGAGCCAGAGTACGACCTAACGCAATCGTCTCTTCGGCCGAATGGGTCTGGTAGTCGCGGGTCGTCATTCTTTGTGCCTACTTTAGGGTAACCCACGGCATCTGCAAACTGTT
>CALFMR010000010.1 GCA_937880585.1 uncultured Acidobacteriota bacterium | reverse complement strand
GTGCACCTGCGGCACGTCAGTCTCGGGTTCCGTCCAGACCACGTGCTGACGGCGACCGTCGACCTGCCGTCACGTTACGACACGATCGCCGAGGTGCACGCCTTCAATGACGACGTGCTCGCCCGGCTGGCGGCGCGAACCGAAACGTCCGTGGCGGCGTCCGTCGATTCGCTGCCGCTCGGCGGCAACTGGCGGACCGGTGACTTCACGCTCGACGACGGGCGCGCCGTGCCGGATGGGCTGATGGCCGACAAGCCGCTCGTGAGCCCGGATTACTTCCGCGCGATGGGGATTGGGCTGCTGCGCGGCCGCGCGTTCAGCCGCGAGGATCGCGAGAACGGCCCCGGCGTGGTCGTCGTCAGTCAGTCGCTCGCGCGCGCGCTGTGGCCCGGCGAGGACGCCGTCGGCAAGCGCATCACGATGGACCATCACGCACACCTGACCGTGGTCGGCGTCGTGGACGACGTGCAGCAGAAGGGATTGAGAGATCCCAAGAGCAAGGCCATCTATCAGCCATACACGCAGATCGACGATCCGGCCTGGCTGCGGCACGTGACGTTCGTCGTGCGATCGACCACTGACGCGGCCGTCGTCGCGCCGGCGATTCGCGATGCCATTCGCAGCGTGGACGCCGATCTGGCGCCGCCGACCGTGATCGCGATGACCGACGTCATCCAGCGGCAGACCGCGACGCCGCGCTTTCAAACGTCGCTCCTGGTCGCCTTCGCGGCCATGGCGCTCGCGTTGACGATCGTCGGCCTCTACGGCGTCCTGGCGCACGCCGTGTCGCGCCGCACGCGTGAGTTCGGCGTGCGCATGGCGCTTGGCGCCGCGCCGCGACACATCGTGTCGCTCGTGCTCGGCCGCGCGCTGCGATTGACGGCAATCGGGGTCGTTGTCGGCACGGCGGGCGCGCTCGCGGCGTCGCGCGTGCTCACCGCGTTTCTTTTCGACGTGACGCCGACCGATCCGATCACGTTCGCCGCCGTAGCCGCGCTCGTTGCACTGACGGCGCTGGCCGCGGCGATCGTGCCCGTGCGGCGCGCCACGCACGTCGATCCCACGACCGCGTTGCGCGCGGAGTGACCGCGAGGCGCCGAAGGCGCGCCATCCATTCGATGTTCGCAGGTCGAAGCTGTGAAACGGCCTCCAAAAAAGAAAAAGGAGCGACGCCATGGCGTCGCTCCTTCATGTCTGTCTCAACGGCCAGTTCGAACTACTGGCACTTCGCAGCCGTCATCTTCAGCGCGCTGACGGTGAGCGTCGGCGCGCCCGCGCCCGCGGCGCTGGACGTGCCGGTCAGCTCGACCTGGTGCCCCACGTGCGGCGCGAAGTTCACGCCCTCGCCGGCGACCAGCGTGTACGCGTCGGCGACGTCGGCCTTCGTGTCACCAGCCGGCTTCGCGTCGGTGAGCTGGAACGCGTCGCCTTCGTGCGCGACGCAGCCGGAAACCGTCACGGCCGCGCTGGCGGGCGCCTGATCAGGCGCCGGCTGCGCGGGTGCGGTCTGGTCGGGCGCGGGCGCCGGCGCGGGCTCCTGCGCCGACGGCGCGGACGGCGCCGGTTCGGCCGGTGCCGTCTGGTCCTGCGCGGCGACGCCCATGACCGCCGCGACCGTTACCGCCAGAAACGTAGCTGCAAGTGTCTTCATGATCTTCATCGTGCACCTCCCCCGTGTGCGTTGTGGTTCGATGTGCGCACTGCAAGGCGTATGCCCTCGCGCGCAATCGACGAACCCCCATCGCTCGCTATCACCGGGATCGACGCCAATACGGCGCCCCAGTACGCGCGTTTGAACTTCTTATATGCAGAGGCGGCATTTCTTACACGCGCACGCGTGGGCACCAGCCGATACACTCGATCCATGGACGGGCCCGTCGCGCTGCGCGTCAATGCCGAGCGGATCGTCGTGCTCGGCTGGCCGCGCGCGATCCTCATGCAGATGGCGCATCCGCTGATCGCGGCCGGCGTGGCCGCGCACAGCTCGTTCCGCGCGGGTATCGTTGCCGCGCCGAGGCGTCTGCACGGCACCGTACGCGCGATGCGGGCGTTGTCCTTCGGCGATGCGACCGCACGCGACGCCGCGTTGGCGGGCATCCGCGCCATCCATCGGCGAGTCCACGGCACGCTATCGGAGCCGGTCGGCCGCTTCCCCGCCGGCACGCGCTATTCGGCCGAGGATCCCGATCTCGTATGGTGGGTCCACCTCACGCTGCTCGATTCGATTGTGCGGTTCTACGAGCAGGCGGTCGGTCCGCTGACGCCGGACGAGCGTGACGCGTATTGCCGCGAGTCGGCGTGGGTCGCCGTGGCACTCGGCGCGCGCCCGGAAGACGTACCGCGCGCGTGGACGGACGCGCAGCGCGCCGTCGATGCGACGATCGCCTCCGGCGTGCTCGCGGTCGGCCGTGACGGACACACGATCGCGCGCGCCGTGCTGTCGCCGCCGCTGGCCGGACTCGCATGGCCCATCACGCGGCACACACGGACACTGACGATTGGTTCGCTGCCCCCCGCGATCGCCGAAGCGTACGGACTGCACGAAACGTCCGCGTCGACCGTGCGAGCGTTTCGACGGCTGAAGCACGTGCGGCGCATGCTGCCCGACGTCCTGGCCCTGTGGCCCGACGCGCGGCGCGCGGTGGCACTCATCGCTGAAACGCGTAAGACAGCTTGACGAAGACCCGCGCACGAGCGCTGTTGGCCGCAAGCATTATGCTAGAGCGACCGCGCCGACGCGACCGCATTGGACGACGCCGGCTGTCGAACGAAAGGGCTTCGTCATGCCGCTCATCGAACCGGGGCACAAGGCGCCGGCGTTCAGCCTGAACGATCAGCACGGCAAGACTCATCGTCTGGCCGACTACGCGGGCACGCCGGTCGTGCTCTACTTCTACCCGAAGGACGACACGCCCGGCTGCACCGCCGAGTCGTGCGCGTTCCGCGACAACCTCCCGAAGTTCAAGGCGGGCAAGGCCGCCGTGCTCGGCGTGAGCATTCTCGACGAACAGAGCAAGGCCGCCTTCGCCGAGAAATACGACCTGACGTTCCCGCTGCTCGCCGACAAGGACCACGCCGTGGCCGAGGCGTACGGCGCGTGGCAGGAGCGTTCGATGTACGGACGCACGTTCATGGGCGTCGCGCGGACGACGTATCTCATCGGCGCGGACGGCAAAGTCGCGCGGCGTTGGGACAAGGTCAAGGTCGACGGACACGCCGAGGAAGTGCTGGAAGCCGTGCGGGCGCTCTGAAAAGCGCGGACGCGGATCAAGTTAGAAGCCAGAAGTGGCTTCCTGGGTTCCCCGGGCCTGAAGGCCCGGGGCTCCACAATCCGGTCTTCGGAGGCGGCTCCACAAGTCCGATGGAGCCCCGGGTCTTCAGACCCGGGGAGGCGGTTCCGACCGTGCTTCTAACTCCCCTGCAACAGACTCACGTTCACCGACAACGTGCGTCCGGGAAGAATCAGCACCTCTTCGTCGTAGGTCGCGAAGCCGTCCTTGCGCACGGTAACGTGATGCCGGCCTGCGGCGAGGCGAATGACGACGCGGTCTCGATCGGCCGGGCCGGACCAGCGTTCGCCGTCGATGAGAATGTCGGCGCCCGCTGGTTGGACACGGACCGATAGCGTGCCGAAGCGCGTCACGTCCACGCTGTCGCGGCGCGCGGTGCCTCGGCGCAGCACGCGCGGACCGGCGTCGGGCGGGCCGGCGTTCGGCTCATCCGGACCAGGCGGCGGTGGCGGGGCGACGGTCTCCGGACCCGCGTCGGGCGGAGCGGCCGGCGGTTGCGCCATGACCGGCGGCGGTGGTGGCTGCGGCACCTCGGCGGTCTGGCCGGCGGGCAGGCGCTCCATCGTGAGACGCAGCGTCTGACTCGATCCCGGCCCGAAGTACATGCTCCGGCTGATCGTCCGGTAGCCCTCGAGATACAACGCGATTTCGTGGCGTCTCGGCGAGAGCCGCAGGCGCTGGAACACGCCGTCGAAGTTGTCGACGACGCCCGCCGACGAGCCGTCGACGAACACCTCCGCGTCGCGCGGCGTCGCTTCGATGCGCAGCGAGCTCGTCAGCGTATCCGTGACGGGATAGCCGTAGTAGGGAGGATAGCCGTACGGTCCCCACGGGTAACCGAACGGATAGCCCCACGGATACCAGGGCCCGAAAATCTGATAGCGGGGAAAGCCGACACGGCCAACGACCACGACCGAGCGCGAGGGCGCGGGCCGAACGGCGCCACGACGCGCGACGGCGCGACGCTGGGCGTCAGCCGCGTGCGGAATGGCCACGGCCAACGCCGCCGCGGTCAGAATCACGATGGCCGTTCGATGGGATGTCATGGGCACCGGAGTCGCCTCCGGCAGGCGCGCTCTGCTGAAGTGCAATGAAGGTGCCACGCTGTCGGCGGCGGGCGCTGCCGTCACGGCGTCGGCGACGAATGCCGTCGTACTCCGGCGGTGACGCCCGACCCGGCATCGGGAGTGGCGCCGGCGAGGCAGTAATATTGACGGCTATGTCCTCGTCGTCGACGCCGGCGCCGGAAGTCCGGCAGGATTTCATCCGCGAGATCGTCACCGCCGACAACGCGAGCGGACGCCACGGCGGGCGCGTGGCGACGCGGTTTCCGCCCGAGCCGAACGGCTACCTCCACATCGGCCACGCCAAGTCGATCTGCCTGAACTTCGGCATCGCGCGCGATTTCGGCGGCACGTGCAACCTGCGCTTCGACGACACGAACCCGGTGACCGAAGACGTCGAGTACGTCGAGTCCATCCAGGCCGACGTTCGCTGGCTCGGCTTCGACTGGGACGACCGGCTCTACTACGCGTCCGACTACTTCGAGCGGCTGTACGCGTGCGCCGAGGATCTCATCCGCGCCGGCAAGGCCTACGTCGACAGCTCCGATCCCGAGGAGATCCGCCAATCGCGCGGCACGCTGACCGAGCCCGGACGCGAGAGCCCCGACCGCGGACGGTCGGTGGACGAGAACCTCGACCTGTTCCGCCGCATGCGCGCGGGCGAGTTCCCCGACGGCGCGCACGTCCTGCGCGCGAAGATCGACATGGCGTCGCCGAACATGAACCTGCGCGACCCGATCCTCTATCGCATCCGGCGCGCGCACCATCACCGCACGGGCGATGCGTGGTGCATCTATCCGATGTACGACTACGCGCACCCGCTGTCGGACGGCTTCGAGGGCATCACGCACTCGATCTGCACGCTCGAGTTCGAAGATCACCGCCCGCTCTACGACTGGCTCGTCGCCAGCCTGCCGCTCGCGGCGCGGCCGCAGCAGATCGAGTTCGCGCGGCTGAACCTGACCTACACGGTCATGAGCAAACGCAAGCTGCTGCAGCTCGTCACCGAGGGCCACGTGTCGGGATGGGACGACCCGCGCATGCCGACGATCTCCGGCCTGCGCCGCCGCGGCTACACGCCGGAAGCCATTCGCCGCTTCGCCGACGAGATCGGCGTCGCCAAGCGCGAGAACGTCATCGACGTGGGACTGCTCGAGTTCTTCGTCCGCGAGGATCTGAATCGCCGCGCGCCGCGCGCGATGGCCGTACTGCGGCCGCTGAAGGTCGTGCTCGAGAACTATCCAGACGATCTCGTCGAAGAGATGGACGTCGTCAACAACCCGGAAGATCCGTCGGCCGGAACGCGCAAGGTGCCGTTCTCGAAGGTGCTGTACATCGAGCAGGACGATTTCCAGCTCGATCCGCCGAAGAAGTTCTTCCGCCTCGCGCCCGGCCGCGAAGTGCGCCTGCGGAACGCGTATCTCATCACGTGCCGCGAGGCCGTCCTCGATGCGTCGGGCGCCGTCGTCGAGCTGCGATGTACGTACGATCCGGCCACGCGCGGTGGCGACGCACCCGACGGGCGCAAGGTGAAGGCGACGCTGCACTGGGTGTCGGCCGCGCACGCGGTGTCGGCGGAAGTGCGGCTGTACGATCGGCTCTTCAACGTCGAAGAGCCCGTCACCGACGACGGCACGTTTCTCACGCAGCTCAACCCGAGCTCACTCGACGTGCTGCCCGCCTGCCACGTCGAACCGTCGCTCGCGTCGGTCGAGGCCGGCTCGCGCTTTCAGTTCGAGCGGCTCGGGTACTTCGCCGTCGATCCAGACTCGCGCCCGGGACATCCCGTCTTCAATCGCACGGTTGGATTGAAGGACACCTGGGCGAAGATCGCGCGCGGCGCACAGGCCTGAGATTGGCGAGCGTTCGGTGAAGGCGAAGCGCCCTGCGCCGATATTGCCCAGGGGACCGGACCCCGTCGCGGGCGTAGGTCGCTGAAGCACACGGGGCCGGGGGCGGTTCTCAGTAGTGGCGCTGGCGGTCCAGATCCGTGGCGGTGGTGAGGGCTCGATCGATCAACCGCGACGGCGCGCCGTGCAGGCGAAGCAGGGCGATCGCGTTGCGGCTCGTGGCGCGGCCGGCCTTCAGGATGTGATCGAACACCAGGCCGTCGTCGGTCACGGCGTCCCCGAAATGGCAGGCCGAGTAGGTGCCGGCGAGCAGATCGACCAGCTCGCCGTCGTGCGTCGCCGCCAGAGCCACGTGCCGACTGGCTCCCCCGCCGCCCGAGACCAGCTCCTCGAGCACGGCGCGCCCGGCCGCGATCCGTTCGACGGCGTTCGTGCCCCGGAACAGCTCGTCGAGCAGAAACAGACAGGGCGGGGCGTCCGCGATTCGCGCGACGAGTCCGAGCAGGGCCTCGACTTCAACCACGTAGTAGCTCTTGCCCGCGAGCAGATCGTCGCTGCGGCCGATGCAGCTCCGCACGTCGAACACCGGCGCCGCGTACTCGTCGGCGAAGACCGTGTGGATCGTCTGCGCGAGCACCGCGGCCGTTCCAATCGTGCGCAGGAACGTCGACTTGCCGGACATGTTGGATCCGGTGACGAGCACGCCGCGGCCGGCCGGCAGGTCGATGCTGTTGGGCACCGGCCCGTCGAGTAGCGGATGCCGCGCGTTGTGGACGACGGCCACCGAACCGGGCGGCAGAAACGCCGGCCGAGTCCAGTCGGCGCGGCCGGCCCGCAGCGAGGCGACGCTCACTGCAGCGTCGACGTCGCCAATGGCCGCCATCACGCGGAGCAGCGCCGCGCCGTGACGCCGCAGATCGGCGGCGCCGATGTAGAGGCCCGAAGCGTCGATGGGCAGAGCGAAGTTGAGGTATTCGTACACCGCGCTGAACCCGTCGGACGCCATCATGGCGAGCGGGTTCGGATTGACCGAGAGCATCAGCGGGTCGCCGCATATCCAGCGCGAGATCGTCTTGAGCCGGACGAGGGAGGTCGTGGCTCGCCGCAGCGGCGTGACGATTGCGTCGATGTCGGCGCCCTCGAGGCCCCGGAGCGCTTGCGCCGTGGCAATGAGCGGCGCGAG
>CALFMR010000009.1 GCA_937880585.1 uncultured Acidobacteriota bacterium | reverse complement strand
GCCGGCCGTGGCACTCACGCCGCTCCACGCGCTCGTGAGCCACGCCGTGTCGCCGCGGCGCTTCTTCATGATCCTCGTCGCGGCCATGGCGGGCCTCGGGCTGTTCCTCGCGGCGCTCGGCATCCACGGCGTGATCTCGTATTCGGTCGCGCGACAGTCGCGCGATATCGGCGTGCGCATGGCGCTCGGCGCGAGCGCCGGCCGCGTGCGCCGCGACGTGCTTCTGGCGACGCTGCGCGTCGCCCTCTGGGGCATCGGCGTGGGCCTGGTCGTCTCACTCGTCGTCGCGCAGCTCATCGCGTCGCTGCTCTTCGCAACGTCGCCGTGGGACGTGACGACCTACGTCGCCATGGCTGTGATCTTCCTCGCCGTGGCGCTCGTCTCCGGCTACCTGCCCGCGCGGAGAGCGTCACGCGTGGATCCAATGATTGCGTTGCGGAACAGTTGAAGCGGCGCTCCTGGTTCCCCCTGGGCCTGAAGGCCCAGGGCTCCGAACGGAGGGGGGCCGGGGTTCCCCCTGGGTCTGAAGACCCAGGGCTCTGAACGGAGCGCGTCCGCGGAGCCCGGGTCTTCAGACCCGGGGAGAACCCACTTCTGGCTTCTGTCTTCGAACTTCCAACTTGACGAGTGCTTTTCACCGCAACGTCGGGTACTTCGCCAGCTTGCGCTGCAGCGAGCGGCGATGCAGACCCAGCACGCGTGCGGCTTCCGAGACGTTGCCGTGGCAGTCGACGAGCACACGATTGATGTGTTCCCATTCGACGCGATCGAGCGACATCGGGAGGAGGGGCTGACGTGGGGCATCGGCACCGCCGCGCTCGAAGGCCGCGAGGATCTCGTCAGCATCGGCCGGCTTCGTCAAGTAATGCGTTGCACCGCGGCGCACGGCTTCGATCGCCGTGGCGATGCTGCCGTAGCCGGTCAGCACGACGATGCGCGTGGCCGGATCGATCGCCTTGATCGCGGGGATGAGATCGAGCCCGTTGCCGTCCGGCATGCGCAAGTCCACGAGCACGAGCTCCGGTGTCTCGCGTTCGGCAATCGCCAGCGCATCAGCAGACGACGCGGCTTCCTCGACGTCGAAGCCGCGATCTCTGAACGCGCGTCCCATCCGGCGTCGCAAAATCTCGTCATCTTCGACGATGAGGAGCAGGGGGCGTTCATCCATCGAGCGTCTCCGCGCGCGTGGCGAGACGGGGCAGCACGATGGACGCGACGGTCCCCGCGCCGGGCGTCGAGGCGATCGTCAGCGAGCCGCCGAGCTGCTCGACGACCGATCGCGAGACGAAGAGACCCAGACCCATGCCGTGTCCGGCCGGCTTCGTCGTGAAGAACGGCTCGCCGGCGTGCCCGAGCTCGTCGGCCGACATGCCGGCGCCCGCGTCGCGCACGGCAATCCGGATACGGTCGACTGGTTCGCGCGTGGCTTCGACGCGCACGGGAGCGCCGTCGGGCGACGCCTGAAGCGCGTTGCGAACGAGATTGGCGATGGCGCGCGCCACGGCGCCAGCCGGCCACTGCACCGCCACGTTCGCGTCAGCGGCCAACGGTGCGGGTTGTACGCGGGCGCGGTCGGTTGTCGACAACTGACCGAGGACATCGTCGATGACCGAGGCGAGCGGCTGTTCGCGCGGCGCGGCGCCCATCGGCTCCGCGATGCGGCCCGCCATGCCGTCGAGAATCGCGCGGCAGCGGTCGATCTCCGCGCGGATGAGCCGCACGTCGTCCTGCACCATCGCGGGCGAGACGTGAGACGACGCGGCGTCGCCGACCGAGCGCTCGAGCTCGTGCGCGGCGACGGTCATGGTCGCGAGCGGCGTGCTCAACTCGTGCGCGGCGCCGGCGGCGAGCGTCGCGAGGCCGGCGAGACGCGCGGACCGGTTGGCACGATCGCGCAGCGTGTCGAGCGCGCGGTCGCGTCGCTCGATGGCGGCGGCGAGCCGAGCGACGAGCACGGCCACGATGAGCGCGGCGCCGACGAAGGCGATCCACATGCCGCGCAGATGGAGGGCGATCTCGGGATGCATCGCCTGCGCGGCGGCGAGATCCGCCGATGGCCGGAGGAAGAGCGTCGCGTAACCGGCAATCGACAGTGCGGCGACGATCCACGTCCACGTCCGTCCGAGCACGAGCGCGGCCAGCACGATGTCGACGAGATAAAAAATGCTGACCGGGTTCAGCACGCCGCCCGAGTCGTTGAGGAGCCAGGAGAGCAGGACGACGTCGACACAGACGAGACCGCCAGTGAGCACGGCGGCCGGCGGCGGCCGGCGGCGAATGCGCCAGGCGAGCCAGGCGTTCGATGCGGCAAAGATGGCCAGAACGGGCAGCGAAACGGACAGCGGCGTCGAGCCGTCGAGGCCGCTGCGACCGGCGAGGATGGCACCGAGATCGGCCGCGAGCGTGGCCCAGCGGACCGTGACGAGCCATGACAGCTCGACGGCCTCTGGTGCCGCGTCAACCGCGGTCCGTGGGGCGAGCGTCTCGGAGTCGACGGGACCGGCGGCCATCGCGCCGTCCAGCCTACCGCGTTTGTCGGCGGGTCGAGGCGCGGCGGTTTGACGCGGAGCGATGGGGCGGCGCCGGACTCGGCGCCGGGCCCGGCCGCGCGATCATCACTTCGGTCGACTTGATGATGGCGACCGCGTCGTCGCCGCGCGCGAGCTCGAGCTCGCGGATGGCGTCGGCCGTGATGACGGCAGTCAGCAGGTGATCGCCGATGCGGAGTCGCACCTGGCCCAGGATGCCGTCCGTCCGCACTTCCTCGACGTACCCAGGCAGATGATTGCGCGCGCTGAGGCTCACGAGCGTGCCGCGGACTGGCACGGGCGCGCGACCCGCCGCGGCCGGCTCGCGATGCGCCATGAGGCGATCGAGCTCAGCGTCCGAGATGCGATGATGGCCGCCGGCCGTCTGCGTCGTGCGCACCCGGCCCTGATGAATCCATTGCTTCAGCGTGGAATAGCCGACGCCAAGTCGCGCCGCCGCCGCGCGGACGGTCATGAGGGTCATGGGGGAAAGGATACCGACGAGAGCGCGCGGATGGTATCACGCGCGATCAGGCGGCAGGGGCACGGACATCGCCAAAGTAAAGATGACACCGCGAGCCCCCGAGCGCAGCGAGGGCGGCGAAGCGCGTAGCGCCGGGGGTGGGGCCCCGGCGCATTGCAAAGAAGACGACGGCACGCGTGTTTGACACGCGCGCGGCGGAGAGGATAGTACGTCACCACCATCATGACGACTCCGACTGACGCTCATCCCACCAAGACTGGACTGGCCGCGTTCGATCTCACCGGCCGCATCGCCGCCGTGGTTGGCGGCACGAGCGGCATCGGCCGCGCGATTGCGCTCGGCCTGGCCGACGCCGGCGCCGACGTGGTCGCCACCGGCCGCCGACAGACCGTCGTCGACGACGTCGCCGGCGTGATCGAAGGGAAGGGGCGCCGGACGCTCCGTGTCGCGTGCGACGTCGGCGACCGCGCGTCGCTCGAGCACATGCGTGACGCGTGCCTCACCGCGTTCGGCCACGTCGACATCATGGTTGCCGCCGCGGGCGTCACCAAGCGAACGCCGAGCCTCGACGTCTCCGACGAGGAATGGCATCGCATCGTCGAGACGAATCTGACGGGCGTCTTCCGCGCGTGCCGCGTGTTCGCGGCGCCGATGCTCGAACGCGGATACGGCCGCATCATCTCCATCGCCTCGCTGACGTCGTTCGTCGGGATGATGGAAGTGGCGGCCTACACGGCCAGCAAGGCAGGTGTGGCCGGACTCACACGCGCGCTCGCCGTCGAATGGGCGCCGCGCGGCGTAACCGTCAACGCCATCGCGCCGGGCGTCTTCGAGACCGACCTGAACCGCGCCATTCTCGCCGGTCCGCGTGGCCAGGAGCTGCTGATGCGCACGCCGATGCGGCGCTTCGGTCTCGTCGAGGAGCTCATCGGTGCCGCGGTCTTCCTGGCGTCGGATGCGTCGGCGTTCGTCACCGGTCAGGTCGTCGCGGTCGATGGCGGCTTCCTCGCCAGCGGCGTCAACCAGTAGAGCCGATCGCACATCGATGCCCTCCCGCCGTTCGAGCGTCGGGTACGTCCGCTGGATCGTCTGCGCGCTGCTGTTCGTCGCGGCGACCGTCAACTACGTCGACCGGCAAGTCATCGGGCTCCTCAAGCCGACCTTGCAGCACGAGTTCGGCTGGTCGGAAATCGACTACGCCGACATCGTCTTCTCCTTCCAACTCGCGTACGCGGTCGGCTATCTGTTCGCCGGACGCGTGATCGACTGGCTCGGCACGAAGCGCGGCTTCGCGCTGGCCATCGTCATCTGGAGCCTGGCGGCCATCGGTCACGCCGAAGCGCCGGCTGCGGGTACGTGGGCTCGCCATGTGCTGGCGATGTTCGGCCTCGGGTACTCGACGTCGGTCGCGGGCTTCATCCTCATGCGCTTCCTGCTCGGCCTTGGCGAGTCGGGCAGTTTCCCGGCGTCCATCAAGACCGTGGCGGAGTGGTTCCCGCGCCGCGAACGGGCGTTTGCGACGGGCATCTTCAATTCAGGGACGAACATCGGCGCGCTCGTGACGCCGCTGGTCGTGCCCTGGCTCACGATCACCTACGGCTGGTACTGGGCGTTCGTCGCGACGGGCGGCATCGGCCTGCTGTGGCTCGCGCTCTGGCTGCCGTTCTACCGCGCGCCCGAAGATCATCCGGCCGTGAGTGCGGCCGAGCTTGCCTACATTCGCAGCGAGCCGCCGGACAAGGTCGTGCAGGTCTCGTGGCTCACGCTGTTGCGACACCGCCAGGCGTGGGCATTCGCGCTGGGCAAGTTCCTGACCGATCCGATCTGGTGGCTGTATCTCTTCTGGATTCCCGACTTTCTCGGCCGCCGCTACGGGCTGACGCTCACGAACGTCGGTCCGCCGCTCGTCGTGATCTACTTCATGGCTGATTTCGGCAGCATCGGCGGCGGATGGCTGTCGTCGTTCCTGCTCGGGCGCGGCTGGTCGCCGAATCGCGCGCGCAAGACGGCGCTGCTCGTCTGCGCGCTCGCGGTGACGCCGATGGTCTTCGCGACGAGCGTCAAGGACGTCTGGTCGGCGGTCGCGCTCATCGGCCTGGCCGCGGCCGCCCATCAGGGCTGGTCGGCGAACCTCTTCACGCTGCCGTCGGACACGTTTCCACGTTTCGCGATTGGATCGGTCGTCGGCCTCGGCGGCACGGCTGGCGCCATCGGCGGCATGCTGATTGCCAAGGTCACCGGCTACGTGCTCGAAACCGTCGGCAGCTACTGGCCCGTATTCATTGCGGCGAGCGTGACGTATCTGTTCGCCTTGCTCGTCATCCACCTGCTCGTGCCGCGGCTCGAACCCGCTCGCCTGCGCACGTGACGTCTGTCGCGGCGCCGCGCGCCGCTCAGGGCTGCCGGTTCGTGCCGCCCGCGCGCGAGAGCCATCCCGTCAACTGGCGTGCCGCCTCGTCGGGCGTGGCCCCGTAGAATGGCATCACCGCGGTCGTCGACCGGCGCGCGAGCTGCGCGCGCCAGCGGTCGCGGCCGACGGCGAGGACTTCGATCACGTACGGGCGTCCGTTGATCGTTTCGTGGATGACGACGGTAGTCACGGTTGTGAATGACGCGCCTGCAGGTGGCGCGACGAATGATTCTAGTGAGCGCACAGCGCGGCGCAAGCGAAAGCAGGGACGAAGCTGCACCAGTCGGAGGCGACGGCGCGAGTTTGTTCGGCAGGTCGCGCGAACAAAATCACGCGCGCCGATCCATGCACAGCGAATGCACGATCCGTCCACAGCTTTTCCACATCGGGCGTCTTGCGCGGCTCGTCACGAGCCCGATCGCGCTCGTCGTCGTGCTCGTCGTCGTGTCCGTGGGAGCGGCGGCCGCGCAGTCGCTGCCCGCCGAAGCCGTCGCGCGCGTGTTCCTCAAGAGCGGCGAGGCGCTGCCGAGCTACGGCGAGCCCGCTCTGGTCGGCGACCGCATCGTCTTCAACCTGTTGATTGACGGATCGCGCGATCCCGCCGTCGTCCGCCTCGTCAGTCTGCCCGTTGCGTCGATTGATCTCGCACGAACGACCGCGTACGCGACGACGCTTCGCGGCGCGTTCTACGCGGCGACGCGAGGCGAAGCCGACTACGCCGCACTCATGACGAGCCTGTCGTCCACGCTCGACGCGCTCACGGCATCGGGCGACACGGCCAAGCGTTTGGCGCTCGCGCAGGAGACACGCGACCGCCTCCTCGCCTGGTCGCGCGACCACTATCACTATCGCGACGCCGACATCGGCGACCTCGTCTCGCTCGTCGACGAAGTGATCGGCGAACTGCGCGCCGGGACGGGGCAGTCGTCATTTTCGCTCGACCTGGTCGCGCGGACCGCGCCGGCGGCCGAGCCCATCCTCGCCGTGCCGGGTGTCGACGAGTCGGTCACGCTCGCGCTCGCGGCGGCGAAGGCCGCCGACGTGGACGCCGACCGCCGCGCGATCCTTGACGCCGCGGCGGCGGCCGCGGCCGGACGGCCGGATCTGGCGACGCTGCAGCAGACGGTGGCGCGCGAGGCCGAAGCCGAGCGGCTGGCGACGACGCGCTACGCGGCGCTTGCGGCGGACGTGCGCGCCAAGGCTGAGACGGCCGCGGACCGTGGCGATGCGGACGCCATTCGCGCGCTTCGCGACGAAGTGTCCGCGCGCGATCGTGAGTACGGCCAGCGGCGTCCTCAGCTCGTCGGGACGCTCCTCGACGAACTGCGCACGCGCCTCGAGGCGGCCGAAGCGCGGCGCCTCGCGCTCGAGCATTACGCCTACGTCCGCGGCACGCTGCTCGCGTACGAGCGCCAGGTTCGGCCGGCGTTCTCGGGACTCGACGGCCTGGCACCCGTCCTTCGGTATGTGCGCGATCAGCACGAAATGGCCTTCGATCGCATCGTCAATGCCGAAGCGCGGCTCGCGGCGCTGCAAGAGGACGTCGCGGCCGTCGTACCGCCGAAGGACGTCGCCGGTATTCACGCGACGCTCGAGAGCGCGCTGGCCATGGCGCGCGAAGCGTGCGCGCGGCGCCGGCAGGCGGTCGTCGCCAACGATCTGCAGATGGCGCGCAACGCCTCGTCGGCCGCGGCCGGCGCACTGCTGCTCGTCGCCCGCGCTCGCGCTGATCTCGTGGCGGCACTGTATCCGCCCAAGTCCTCGACATCGACCGCGTCGGCACGCTGACGCGTCGCGCCGGTTGCTACACTCAAGAGATGCAGCGGCGCCGTCTGCTCCGAGCGCGCGACCTCGCCGCGTTCCGATCCGCGCTCGTCGATCTGGCGACCGAGGGCGATGTCGGTGCGGCGCGGCGACGGATCGTCATCGTGCCCACGCGCGCGTCGGCCGAGCTGCTGCGCCAGACGATCGAGGCGCGTCTCGCCGCGGACCGGCCGGCGACCGTCCTGCCCGATCTGGCGACACGGAGTGAATGGATCGCGCGGCTGCACGCCGCCGACGGCGGCGCCGAGCCGATGCCGGCGCGGAGCGACCGCCTGGTCCTCATGGAGCGCGCCGCGCGCCACACGCTGGCCGTCCGTCGCTTTGCGGCGCCGTTCGATCTGCGGCCCGGTCTCGTCGACGCGATGCTGGATTTCTACGACGAGTTGCGCCGGCGGCAGCGCGACGTGCGGCGGTTCGCGCGGGCGTTGTTCCGCGAGCTGGGTGTCGAGCGTGGAATGGATCGCGGCAGCGAAGGACTCATCCAGCAGACGGGGTTTCTCGGCTTCACGTTTCTGGCCTACGACCGCGGCCTTGCCGCGCACGGGGTTCTCGACGAGCACGGCCTGCGCGCGAAGCTGATCGCCCATCAGCCCGCGCTGCCATTCGATCATCTCGTCGTCGCGGTTGCCGACCATCCGTCCGATCCGCGTGGACTCTGGCCCGCGGACTTTGATCTCATCGGCCGGCTCTCGGCCTTGACGCGCGTCGACGTCGTCGTCACCGATGAAGTCCACGACGCCGGATTCCGCGATCGCATCGAGCAGGAGCTGCCCGGTATCGAGGAAGCGCGCGTCACGACCGACAACACCTTCACGCCCGTGCTGCTGCGTCCTCCGTCGGACGGGACGTCGCCCGCGCCCCTTGCCTTCGTGCGCCGCGACCGCGAGGAGGAACTGCGCGAAGCGGTTCGTGCGATTCGGACGGAGACGGAAGACAGGGGGGAAGGGGAAAGGGACGGAGGGCAGAGGGCAGGGGACAGGGCCAAGAAAGATGACACCGCGAGCCCCCGAGCGGAGCGAGGGCGGCGAAGCGCCGTAGCGCGGGGG
>CALFMR010000008.1 GCA_937880585.1 uncultured Acidobacteriota bacterium | reverse complement strand
CATCCGGTTGTCACTCCAGGCGCGTCAAGCCTCACTCACGACGGCCGTGGCACGGCTCCTCGTCGAGAACAACGAGAGCGAGGAGCAAGCCGCCGCGCGTGTGCAGGCCATCTACGACCAGGTCGAGCGCCAGGGCTACTGGCTGCTCGGCGCGACGCTGCTCGTCATCGCGGCCACGGGCTTGTACGTCATCGCCGCCAATCGTCGCCTGTTCGCCGAGATGACCGCGCTCTCGGACGGCCGCCGCGAGCTCGCGCAGCAGCTCATCGCCACGCGCGAGTCGACGCTGCACCACGTCTCGCGCGAGCTGCACGACGAGCTCGGCCAGATCCTGACCGCGATGGGATCGATGCTCGCGCGCGCCGAGCGGCGCACGGCCGAGGACGACCCGCTGCGTGCGGACCTGCGCGAGATCGGCGAGATGGCGCAGCGCACGCTGACCAACGTCCGCGGTCTCTCGCAGATGCTGCACCCGTCGATCCTCGACGATCTGGGTCTCGAGAGCGCCATCGAGGCGTACGTCGCGGCCGCCGGCAAACAGCTCGGGCTCGACTTGAGATTCAGCCGCAAGGGCGAGGCCGCCGCGGTCGACGGCACGGTCGCCATCCACGTCTACCGCGTGCTGCAGGAGGCGCTGAGCAACGCCGCGCGTCACTCGGGTGCGAGCGCGGTCGACGTCCGGCTGCGATATGCCGTCGGCGCGCTCGAGCTCGAGGTCGAAGATCACGGCTCGGGTCTCGACGCGCGCGCGACGCGACGCGGGTTGGGACTCGTCGCCATGCGTGAGCGCGCCGAGCTGGTCGGCGGCACGCTCACGTTTGCGCGGCCGGAGGCTGGCGGCACGCTCGTGCGCTTGCGTGTGCCGCTCGACGACGCGGAGGTGCAGGCGTCATGAGCGGCGCGCTCACGGTCCTGCTCGCCGACGATCACCACCTCGTGCGCCGTGGCTTCAGGCGTTTGCTCGAGGACGACCCGGACATCACGGTCGTGGGCGAAGCGAGCGATGGCGACGAAGCCGTCCGCCTCGCCGCCGAACTTACCCCGCGCGTCGTCGTCATGGACTGCGCGATGCCGCGGACGAGCGGGATCGTCGCAACGCGCCGCATTCTCGACGCGCAGCCGGACGTGGCCGTGCTCATCCTCAGCATGCACACCGAGCCCACGCTCGTCTCGCAGACGCTGGCGGCTGGCGCGCGCGGCTACGTGTTGAAGAACGCGATCGATCTCGACCTCGCGTCCGCCGTCAAGCGCGTGGCCGCGGGGGAGACCGTGCTGGATCCGGCCATCGTGCCCGCCGTCCCGCTCAAGGGCGATCGGCAGCACGGCCTGAGCCCGCGCGAGCTCGAGGTGCTGCAGCTCATCTGCCAGGGCCATTCGAACCGCACGATTGCGCAGCGTCTCGACTTGAGCGTGAACACGGTCAGCGTGCACCGCGCGAACATCATGAGCCGGCTCGGCGTGCACAAGACGGCCGAGCTCGTCGCCTACGCGCTTCGTCAGGGACTCGTGGGGCCGCTGTGAACCGGCGTCAGTTCCTCTGGAACACGTGTGGCGCGGCCGCCGCGGCCTTCGCGTCACCCCGCATGCTGCGCGCGCAGACCGCCACCGGTCCGGGCTTTCAGCTCGTCGACGTGACCACGACGGCCGGGATCGATTTCCGCCACAACAGCGGCGCGTACGGCGGCAAGCTGCTGCCCGAAACGATGGGCGCGGGCTGCGCGTTCATCGATTACGACGCCGACGGCTGGCCCGACATCCTGTTCGTCAATGGCACCGACTGGCCGGGGCACCGCAACGGCCGATCGACGCTCGCGCTCTATCGCAATAACCGCAACGGTACGTTCACCGACATCACGCGCGCGGCGGGACTCGACGTCGAGCTGTACGGCATGGGCGTCGCGGTCGGCGATTACGACAACGACGGCTTCCCCGATATCTTCATCACAGCCGTCGGCCAGAATCGCCTGTTCCACAACACCGGCCGCGGCACGTTCGTCGACGTCACGCGCGCAGCGGGCCTGGCCGGACGGTCGGCGTTCAGCACGTCGGCGCTGTGGGTCGACATCGATCGCGACGGGCATCTCGATCTGTTCGTCTGCAACTACGTGCGCTGGTCGGCGGATCACGACGTGTTCTGCAGCGCCGACGATGGGGCGAAGACCTACTGCACGCCGGAGGCCTATCGCGGCGACACGTGCTGGCTCTTCCGCAATCGCGGTAATGGCACGTTCGAGGACGTGACGGCCACGAGCGGCATCTTCGACACGAGCTCGAAGTCACTCGGCGTCGCCATGCTCGACACCGACGAGGACGGCTGGATGGACCTCGTCGTCGCCAATGACACACAGCCGAACAAGCTCTATCGCAACCGGCACGACGGCACGTTCGAGGAGATGGGCGTCAAGGCCGGCGTCGCCTTCAGCGCCGACGGCCGCGCGCGTGCCGGCATGGGCATCGACGCGGGCGACTTCGACCGATCCGGACGGATGGGCATCGCCGTCACGAACTTCGACGGCGAGATGGTCGGCCTCTATCGATCGCTCGGACCCGGCTTGTACGAAGACGTCGCGGTCAAGGCGGGTATCGGCGATCCGTCGCGGCATCGGCTGGGCTTCGGCTGTCTCTTCGCGGATCTCGATCTCGACGGCGCGTTCGAGCTCGTCGTCGCAAACGGCCACATCAACCCGTCGGCGCGGCGTGCGAACGACGTCGGTGCCGCGTATCCGCCGCTCCTGTTTCGGAATCAGGGCGACGGCACGTTCCGCGATGTCGCCTCGGAGGCCGGCGCGGCGTTCGTGCGTCCACGCGTCGGACGTGGACTCGCGGCTGGCGATTTCGATCGCGACGGCGACGTCGACCTGCTCATGACGACCAACAACGGCCCAGCCGTGCTGTTCCGCAACGACCAGCGGGCCGGCCATCACAGCCTGCGTCTCACGCTTTCCGGCACGACCTCGAATCGCGACGCGATCGGTGCGCGCGTGCGAGTCACGGCCGGCGGCGTCACAGAGACGCGACTCGTCAAGAGCGGCTCGAGTTACCTGTCGCAGTCCGAACTGCCGTTGACCTTCGGTCTCGGGCCACGCGACCAGGTCGATCGCGTCGTCGTCGACTGGCCGAGCGGGCGGACCGACGAGTTTCCGCGCGTGGCCACCGGGCGCGCCTATCGCATCGTCGAAGGCCGCCGCCTGACCGAAGACCCGCCGAAGTAGCGGTGCCTGCGCCCCACGCGCGCTAATACATCTCCACTATTGCCGTCGCCCGGAACGGCTCCGTACATTACTCGTTCACGCCGGACACCCCCTTCCGTGCGGTCGCGGCTCCTGCCGCGCGCGGACTGGGTGTGTGTGACAGCGCGTCAATCGGGAGGCAGAAGCGTATGGGATGTCGTGAGTGGCGCGTGGCGTCGTGGGCGCTCGCGCTGATCGTGAGTGCAAGCGGCGTGGCCGCGGCCCAGGCCCCAGGTGCGGCCGCGGTTCGCGGGCGCGTTGTCGACCCGCAGGGACATGGCGTGGCCGCGCACGTCGTCGCGACCGACGCCGACCGCGGGCTCACGCGCGAGACGCAAGCCGACGCGGACGGACGCTTTGCGCTCGCTGGTCTCGTGCCCGGCGAAGTGGTCGTCATCGTCAACGCGCCGGGGTTCGCCGAATGGCGGACGTCGCCGATCCATCTCGAAGTCGGCCAGGTGGCGGAAGTCGACGCGACGCTCGGCGTCGCCGGCGTGCATGAGGCCGTCGACGTTCAGGCTGGTGCGGGCACGGTCGACCGGATCACGTCGGTCGTCGGCGGTGTCGTCTCCGCCGATGAAATTCGCACGCTGCCGCTCAACGGCCGCAACTTCCTCGAGCTCGCGTTTCTGACGCCGGGCACCGCGCCGGCGCCGACGTTCGATCCCACCAAGGCCCAGTCGGTCATCATCTCGTCAGCCGGCCAGCTCGGCCGTGGCGGCAACATCACGGTCGACGGCATGGATGACAACGACGACGTGGTGGGCGGGCCGCTGGAGAACATCGGCGAAGACGCCATCCAGGAGTTTCAGGTGGCCACGAATCGTTTCTCGGCCGAGCTCGGCCGATCGGCGTCGTCGGTCATCAACGTCGTCACCAAGTCCGGCGGATCGACCATGCACGGGTCGGCGGCGATCTACCTGCGCGACGCGCGTTGGCAGGCGCTGCCGGCGACGATCGATCCCGACGTGGCGGGGAAGCCGCCGTTCTCGCGCCAGCAGGGGTCGGGCACGTGGGGCGGACCGATCCTGCGCGACAAGCTGTTCGGCTTTGCCGCCATCGAACGCCGGAACCAGAACGGCGGCGTGCTCGTGGGTGCGCGAGACACGGCTGCGCGGACGATCACGTACGGCTTTGCCGACGCGCCGCTGGACGAGTGGCTCGGCACGGCGCGGGCCGACTGGCGGGGGAGCGCGCGCGATCAGGTCACGGTCCGCTATTCCGGCCAGGACGAAACCGACGTCTCGGCCAGTTCGCTCGAGCGCGCGATTGGATCGGCGTCCTGGCGCCAGCGATCCCACACGCGGATTCATGCGGTGTTCAGCGGCTGGACGCGCACGCTGTCCCCGCGCGCGGTCAACGCGCTGCAGGTGAGCTGGAGCGACTTCGACAATGGCATCACGCCGGTCGTGCCCGGCGTCCAGTTGACGTTCCCCAGCCTCCAGGACGGCGCGTCGTTCCGCGTCCCTCAGGGCACGCAGCAGCAGCGCTGGCAAGTGTCGGACGCGCTGTCGCTCTCGCGCGGTACGCACGACATCAAGATCGGCGGCGAGATGCAGCGCGTGGACGCGGACTTCGAGCTGGGCGTGTTCCAGAACGGTCGCGTCGAGCTCGCGGAGGACTTTCCGGCCTTCGACCGCAACGGCGACGGCGTCGTCGACGACAACGACCTGCTGTTCCAGGTGACGCTCAGAAGCGGACACCCGGATCAGGACGTCGACATCCCGGATGCGGACAACACGCACCTGGCCGCCTACGTGCAGGACGACTGGCGCGTGCACCCGCGTCTGACGCTGAACCTCGGCGTTCGCTACGAGATCGACACGGACGTCAACAACATCAGCCGCGTGGGCGATCTGAACCCAATCGTGCTGCCGCTCTTTCCGGATACGCGGCACCGCGATACGAACAACGTCGCGCCGCGCCTCGGGTTCAACTGGTCGACGCCGAGCGGGACGACGAGCGTGCGCGGCGGATACGGCATCTACTACGACCGCGTGACGCTCGAGATCGAGTCGCTCGAGCGCGGGCTCGATGGTCGCGCGCTGCCCGTCGAAGTGCGCGCGGGCAATGCGTTCTTCGTCGATCCGGACACCGGCCTGCTGCCGCCCGGCGCGCCGACGCTCGCGAATCCGTTCACGGGATTCATTTTGCCTGGCCAGGGTGCGTCGGGCATCAACGTCATCGCGCCGAACCTGCAGAACCCGATGGTGCAGCAGTTCGCCATCGGCGTCGAGCGGCAGTTGGGCCGCCGGGGTCTTGTCAGCGCGGATCTCGTTCACGACCGCGGCACCGACTTCCTCATCGGCCGCACGATCGGCGAGGTCTTCAATCCCGTCGTCGGCGGACCGGACCGCGTCGTCAGTTTGGAATCGAGCGCGAAGACGGAATACACGGGGTTGCTCGTGGCCTTCGAGCGGCGCTATGGCAGCCGCGTCGGGCTGCGCGCGGCCTACACGCTGTCGAAGGCGATGAACGACGCGAACGACGACCAGATTCCGTTCGGGAACGGGCCGATCGATCCCAACGACATCGCGCGCGAGTGGGGACCGACGCCGAACGACCGGCGCCATCGGCTCGTGCTGTCAGGCTCCGCGGATCTTGGTGCGGGCGTGCAACTGGCCGCCTTGTGGACCGTGTCGTCGGGCGTGCCGATGGACATCCTCATGCCGGATGGGTCGTCGCGGATTCCGGTGCTGTCGCGCAATGCCGGCGGTCGCGTGTTCCATACGGCGGCCGATCTGAACGCGTATCTGAGCCAGTTGAACGCCGCGGGTGGCATTGACGGCGAGTTGCTGCCACTCGTGTCGCCGGACGCGCGTTTCAATGATAGCTTCCAGTCGCTCGATATGCGGGTGACGAAGGTGGTGCCGATCGGGAAGCTGCGGCTCTCGGCGTTCGCGGAAGTCTTCAATCTGTTCAACGTCACGAACATCCTGGGGACCGACACGCTCAACTACTCGGGCTTCGCGAACGTGCTCGTCCGCGACTCGAACGATCCGGCCGATCCCGGCTACCTGACCTCGTCGCGCTTCGGCACGCCAGTGAGCACGGCGGGAGGCGTCTTCGGATCCGGCGGTCCACGCGCGCTCCAGATTGGCGCGCGGCTGGAGTTTTAAAAGATCACTGCAAACTTCGAACTTTGAACTTCGAACTTTGTCGGAGTCCCGGCCCTTCAGGGCCGGGGGGCACCCGGAACCCCCTGGGCCTGAAGGCCCAGGGCTCCACAATCGCCCTGCCCGCCCGGTACTCCGAGTCTTGAAACGTGCTCTATGAATAGAGGAGGAAGAACGATGGCCTACATCCCCGTTCCTGACGGGCTGCCCGGTATTCGCGGGCTGCTCGCGTTCTCTCCTGAAACGGCGGCGCCGATGGGCGAGCTCGCCGAAGTGTTGCTGCGCGGTCCGAGCTCGCTGTCGCGCGCCGATCGCGAGCTCGTCGGCGCGTACGTCTCGCGGCTGAACGGCTGCCAGTACTGCGCGAGCTGTCACGGCGCGATTGCGGCCGAGCACGCGGGCGGTACGGAGGCGGACTACGCACTCGTCGGCGCCGTCGAGGCCGATGCGGAGCGGGCACCGATCTCGGCCAAGATGAAGGCGCTCTTGGCCGTCGCCGCACACGTGCAGCAAAGCGGCCGCGCGGTGACAGCTGCGGATATCGAACGCGCGCGGCGCGAAGGCGCCACCGACCGTGAGGTCCACGACGTCGTGCTCATCGCCGCCGCGTTCTGCATGTTCAATCGCTACGTCGACGGGCTCGGTACCTGGCAGCCCGACGACCCCGCCTTCTATCGCGAGGCCGGGCGCCTCACGGCCGATCTCGGTTACGTGAACCGTCGATACGCGCCGGTCTCCCGGTGACGCCGGCCAGTCGTGCTGGCCGGCTGGGACTCTGGTCGGCGACGGCGCTGGTCGTCAGCCACACGGTCGCCGTCGGCATCTTTCTCACGCCCGCCGAAG
>CALFMR010000007.1 GCA_937880585.1 uncultured Acidobacteriota bacterium | reverse complement strand
CCCGTCAGCAGCCCGACATAGTCGACGCCCATGTTCGCGACGTTGCCGACGAACAGACAGTTTTCAACGATCGCACGGCTGCCGCGCAGCAGATCGAGCGCGGCGCCGGTCGTCTGTGTACGGTTGTTGCGGAAGATGCAGTGCCGGAAGAGGACGGCCTCCTGAATCTGGCCAAGGTGCTCGACCGATGCCCCCGCGCCGCACGGACTCGTGTAGTTGTCGACGATGGCGACGTTTTCGATCGTCGGATAGGACCGCGCGTAAATCTTGATGCCGCCGCCGTCGGTGTAGAAATACGCCGTCTTGCGGATGTCGTCGGACTCGATGGACGAGCGGCCGCCCGATCCCGTCGTGAAGTTGTTCGCCCCCGTCACCGTGAAGCCGCGAAAGATCGTCCGGCGCGAGATCCCGTCCCCGAAATACACGACGTGATTGACGACCGCCGGATGGCTGGGCGCGTGGGGATCGGCGAGCGCGGGATTCGCGGCGGTGAGCGTCACCTCGCCCACGGCTTCGAGGGTGATCCCGTCGTGCCGCGCGTTGAAGAAGATCAGCGCCTGCCCTTTTGTCTCCGGCCGATAGACGCCGGCGTGTACGCGCACGAGCTTGTGCTCGCCGTCGTGCGCGGCGGCATCGAGCGCGTCCTGAATCCGGCCGCCAGGATACACATCGTAGCTGCCCGTCTTTGGATCGACCGCCACGCTGGTCACGCCGGTCTTCTGACGCGTTGCGCCCCACGTCCGCGCAGGCAGCGCGCAGCTGGCGGCAAGCAGTCCAAGGAACGTGCGGCGAGAGGGCGCGTCGATCATGTGGAGCGCCGACGAGGGGGCGCGCCGCCAATCTAGCACAGCGGCCCGATGGCGCGATCCGACTCAGGCGGTCAGCAGCAGGCTCCGGCCGACCACACCCGTGAGTTGATCCTGAGCCGCCAGCGCGGCAAGACGCGCGGGCGCCGGCAGCGCATGCGTGCGATCGGCCTGGTCCCATGCCAGATCTCTCGCCGCCCGGACGTTCCAGATCGCAAGCAGTCGGCCAATCCGTCCCGTGTCCTGCGCGATCTGGCCGAGGACGCCGACGGCCAGAAATTGCAGCGCTTCGGGCAGCACGGCCTCGAGGATGTCATTGACGCGTTCGAAGTCGTCGTGCTCGGCGCCCGCGCGGCCCGGCCATCGTCCCAGCGATTGATTCGCCGTGACGAGCGCGAGCGGCAGGTCGTAGTTGATGTGCGCGTTCATGCCGGCCAGCGCGAATTGCACCCGCTCGATCTTTGGCGCGAAGCGGCTCTCGAAGAGCGCCGCCCACGACCGCGGGACGTCATTCGCGCCCGCCAGCCAGTGCGCAAGAGCGCCGAAGTATCGCGCCGCGAAGACGACATCGAGGTGCATCAGCCATGCGGCATCGCGCCAGCCACCGGCGGGCGGCGCACCGTCGATGTGTGTCGTGACCATCATGTACAGCTGATTGAACCATTTCAGCCCGTCACTCGCCGGCAGCGCGTCGTCGATGCGCTGCATGAGCGCGAGCACGTCGTCGACGGTCGCGGGCGACGTGCCCTGGACGAGCCGCAGGAGCGCCTGATCGGCCGCGGGTGCAGTCATCGCCGCGGATTCTCGCGCACGTCGAGGGCGGTTGTCACGCGAAGGATTCCGCCTTCGCGAATCAGTGGACGCGCCCGAGGTATTTGTCGTACCAGCCGAGCACTTCCTTGACGAGGTCGCCCATCTGCTGGCGAACGTCATGCGGCGTGTCGAACACGACGTGGCGTTTGTCCGCGCTTGGCGTTCCGAGCATACGAAACAGCGGGTCCTGGGCCGTGGCGAGCGGGAAGGTCGCATCGTACCGGCCGTTGACCATCAGCACGGGTTTGGTCAGCCGGGCCGCGAAGTCGACCTGATCGAGGCCCGGCAGCGGATGCGGCATCTGAAAGAAGCCGCCGTCGAGCAAGACCACCGCCTTCAATCGGTCTTCGAGCGTCGCGAGAATGACGCCGTAGGCCGCGCCCTGGCTCACGCCGAGGAACCCGACCCGCGTCGTGTCGATATCCGGCCGCGTCTCGAGATAGTCGATCGACCGTCCGAGATCCTTCGACCAGTCGACGAGCGTCTCACGACCGAACGTCGGCCCGGGGTTGGGCGGTGCGTTCCGCTGCCGTTCGTAGAGATCTTCGTAGATCGGATAGATCACGGCGCGGCCGCTCTTGACAACGTAGTCCACGAAACCGAGATCACCGAGCGCATCGCTGCTTCGAAGGCTGTTCACCCTCGCGCTCGGAAAAAACACGACCACCTGAAACGGCGGCTTGGCGTCGTTCGGCAGGAACAGAAATGCCGGCACACGCTCGTTGGCGTAGGGCGCATCGAACGTAATCTTCTGTTTGGTCCAATCATTGGTCGCGTCCGGTACGGTTTCGACGGTCGCGTGGAGCGGCGTCTTGTCGTACGCATACATCGCGCGATACGCGTGGAACACGGCGTCGGGCGCCGGCGTGGCGTGAGAGAAGTCGCGCGTCAGCAACGCGCGTGGCGCGGTGACCTCGGCCGGGAGTGGTGCGCTGTTCTGTACGCAGCGGAACCCGTTGAGTGCGGAACGATCGAATGCCGGCAGCGCTTCGGGACCGTACGACGATGGCTGTCGGCCGAGAAGGTAGCGAAGGTCATGATCGGCGGCGTTCTCTGACCACTCCCGAGCGTTGCCGAGCAGGTCATCGGTGCCGTAGACGCCCAGACTCTGGAATTGTCCGACCGGTGCGAGCGTCGGCCCGAGGTTGGCGAGCGGTGCGGCGAACTTGTCCGCCGGCGTGGGCACGGCCTCGAGCACTTGCGCCAGCGTGGGTAGACTCTTGTGTACAAACGCGGCGTAGGCATCCGCTTCGAACCAGCTCACGCCCGATACCGGATAGTCGCCCTTGCCCTCCGGGTAGTGTCCGGCCTCCCAGGTCGACGGGCCAGGACGGCCGGTCGTATCGCGAAAGAGATCCATCGCGTTGGCCCAGCTCAGCTCGTGACCGTCCTTCACGAAAGGATGTCTCCAGTACTCGGGCGTCGCGTAGCCTCCCTTGTCAACGAATTCCTGATACTCGCGGTTGGTCACCTCGCGCCGATCGATAT
>CALFMR010000006.1 GCA_937880585.1 uncultured Acidobacteriota bacterium | reverse complement strand
CAACATGTTCTGTCTCGGCATCGCGAAGCACGACGCGATCGTGACCGGATCGGCGAGCGGCGTCGGCAACCCGGTCTACTACGTCGGCGCGAAAACCGGACGCGACGGCATCCATGGCGCGACGATGGCGTCGGCGGAGTTCGACGAGAAGTCCGCCGAGAAGCGGCCCGCCGTCCAGGTCGGCGATCCGTTCATGGAGAAGCTGCTGCTCGAAGCGTGCCTCGAGGTGATGGCGACCGACGCGTGTGTCGGTGTCCAGGACATGGGCGCAGCGGGCCTGACGTGCTCGACGTCGGAGACCGGCGCGCGTGGCGGCGTCGGCGTCGAGATCGACGTCGCGAAGGTCCCGCAGCGTGAGACCGGCATGACGCCGTACGAGATCATGCTGTCCGAGTCGCAGGAGCGCATGCTCCTCATCGTCAAGAAGGGCCGTGAGGCCGAGGTCGAGCGCGTGTTCGCGAAGTGGGACCTGCACGCCGTTCGCATCGGCGAGGTGACGGCGGGCGAGCGGCTGCGGATTCTCGATCATGGAACGGTCGTGGCCGACGTCCCGAACCGCGCGCTGACCGACGAAGCGCCCGTCTACCGCCGGCCCCTCGAGCGTCCGGAAGGCCGCGAGGCGCTGGCCGTGCTGCCGCCCGAGGCGGCGGCGCCGCTGACCGACGCACGGGCCACGCTGCTCGCGCTCCTCGAACGTCCCGGCATCGCGAGCAAGCACTGGATTTATCAGCAGTACGACCACATGGTCCGGACGAACACCATCGTCCCGACCGGGATGGGCGCGGGCGTCGTCCGCGTCAAGGGCACGAATACGGCGCTCGCCATGTCGGTCGACGGCAACGGCCGCTACTGCCAGCTCGACCCTCGTCGCGGGACTCAGCTCGCGCTCGCTGAAGCCGCGCGCAACGTCGCGTGCGCCGGCGGTCTACCGATTGGCGCGACCAACTGTCTGAACTTCGGCAATCCGGAGCGGCCGGAGATCATGTGGCAGTTCTCCGAGGCGATCGCGGGTCTCATCGACGCCTGTGAGACGCTCGAGATTCCGATCACCGGCGGCAACGTCAGCCTGTACAACGAGACGGATGGCAAGCCGATCCTGCCGACGCCCGTGCTCGGCGTGGTCGGGCTCATCGAGGACGCGAGCCGTGTGCGCGGGCGGGCGTTTCCGGCCGCGGGGCTCGAGATCGTGCTGCTCGGCGAGGACCGTGGCGAGCTCGGCGGCAGCGAGTACGTCAAGATGGTGTCAGGTCTCGTGCGCGGCCGCGCGCCGGACATCGATCTCGGTATCGAACGCGAGCTGCAGCGGCTGCTCGTGGATCTCGCCGCACGCGGGCTCACGCAGTCGGCGCACGACTGTGCGGAGGGCGGCGTGGCGGTGACGATGGCCGAGTGCTGTTTCGGCACGGGCGGCGTCGGCGCGGACGTGACGATCGATTTGGCGCCGGCCAACCGCGGCATGGATCGGCTCGCGGCGACGCTGTTCGGCGAGTCCGCCTCGCGCGTCGTGCTGGCCGTCGATCCGCGCGACGTGGACGAAGTGCTGGACTCGGCCGAGCGGTTCGGGATCAACGCCGTGCAGATCGGCCGGACGGGTGGTGATGTGCTGCGCATCCGCGTCGGCCGCGACACGGTCGTCGAATGCGCCGTCGCGGAAGCCGAACGACGCTGGTCGCAGGCCCTTGCGACGTGGCTGGAGGGACGCGCCGCCTAGCCAGGCGGCACCGGTAGGACCGACGCCCATGATGGACAAGCTCAAGGAAGAGTGCGGCGTCTTCGGGATCTACGGCCACACCGAGGCCGCGAATCTCACGTACCTGGGGTTGTACGCGCTCCAGCACCGCGGGCAGGAAAGCGCCGGCATCGCGACGTCGGACGGCGTGCAGTTGTCGATCCACAAGGCCATGGGCCATGTGGCCGACAGCTTTCACGAGAGCACGTTCGCCGAGCTCGGCGGCACGAGCGCGATTGGCCACGTCCGCTATTCAACGGCTGGCGCGAGCGGTATTTCCAACGCACAGCCCATCCTCATCGACTGCGCGCACGGCGAGATCGCCATCGCGCACAACGGCAATCTCGTCAACGCCCAGGAACTGCGCGACGCGCTCGTCAGCGACGGATCGATCTTCCAGACGACGAGCGACACGGAAGTGCTGCTGCACCTGTACGCGCGGTCGCACGCGGCCACGGTCGAGGACGCGCTCGTCGAGGCCGTCACGCAGGCGCAGGGCGCGTTCTCGCTGGTGCTCCTCACGAAGGATCGGCTCATCGCCGTGCGCGATCCGCACGGTTTCCGTCCGCTCACGCTCGGACGCCTCAACGGCGCGTACATCGTCTGCTCGGAGACCTGCGCGCTGGATCTGATCGACGCCGAATGGGTGCGCGACATCGAGCCGGGCGAGATGTTCGTCGTCGGGCCGGAGGGCGCGCATTCGCTACACCCCTTCCCGCCGGCGCCATCGGCGCACTGCATCTTCGAGCACGTGTACTTCGCGCGGCCCGACTCGTACGTGTTCGGTCAGAGCGTCAACGAGGTGCGGACCGCGTTCGGCCGCCGGCTCGCGCGCGAGCAGCCGGTCGACGCCGACGTCGTCGTGCCCATTCCCGACTCGGGGGTCTGCGCGGCCAGCGGCTACGCGGAAGTGGCCGGAGTGCCGATGCGGATGGGGCTCATCCGCAACCACTACGTCGGGCGCACGTTCATCGAGCCGCACCAGTCGATCCGCCACTTCGGCGTGCGCGTGAAGCTCAATCCGGTGAAGAGCATCCTGCAGGGGAAGCGCGTCGTGCTCGTCGACGACTCGCTCGTGCGCGGCACGACCAGCCGGAAGATCGTCAAGATGGTTCGCGCGGCCGGCGCGAGTGAGGTACACATGCGGATCAGTTGTCCGCCCACCATCTCGCCATGTTTCTATGGCGTCGACACGCCGCGGCGGTCGGAGCTCATCGCGGCCACGCATTCGGTCGACGAGATCCGCCGGTACATCGGCGCCGACTCGCTCGGGTATCTCAGCCTCGAGGGCCTGCTCGACAGCGTCGGCCCGGCGCGAGGATCCTATTGCACGTCGTGCTACACGGGTTCATACCCGGTCGCGTTTCCCCGCAACGAAGCGGCCTACCTCCAGCTGGCGTTGAAGCTCGTCGAATGACGCGCGCCGGCTTCGTCGTGTTCGTGGCGGCCGTCGCCGCGGCCGGTGCGCCGACTCTCGTCGGCGCCCAGCGTGTCCCGCCGCCAAGCGCCGTCGGCACGGCCGCGTCTCGCGCTGCGCAGGCGCCCGCGCCGTCCGTACCCGCGGGACGGGGCGCCGGGGCCGTTCCCGGTGCGTCCGGCACCACGGTAAGTCCAGCGGCCGTGCAGGCCGCCATCGACAAGCTCGCGTCGTTCGACTTCAAGACGCGCACGGATGCCTCGCGCACGGTTCGCCGCGCCTCCGCGGCGGTAGCCGTTCCGGCCCTCGAGCGCGCGGTTCGATCGCAGACAGCGGACGAGTACGTGCGATTTCGCGCGGCGGTGCTCCTCGCGGATTTCGGTGACGCCGCCGGTTCCGTCCTGCGCGACATGATCGGCGACAAGAACGACCGCGTTCGCGCGGTGGCCTATCAGTGGTTCGAGCGGCATCCGTCGCCAGACGTGCTGCCCGCGTTGCTCGCCGCGCTGCCCGGCGAGCGGTCCGAGTTCGTGCGGCCGGCGCTCACGCGCGCGCTCGCGGCCTACGGGAACGACCCGCGCGTGCAGCAGGCACTGCCTCCGCTCGTCGAGCGCGGCGAGGATCTCTTCCGCGGCGCGCTCATCGAGGCGCTCGGTGACTATCGCGCCACCTACGCGCTCGACGATCTCACCAAGGTCGCGCGCATCGAAGGGCCGCTCCAGGACGACGCGGTGACGGCGATCGGCGAGCTGGGCGATCCTTCGGCACGGCCGCTTCTCGCCGAGCTGCAGAAGTCAGGTCCGCGCGAGCTGCAGCCGACGATCTCGGCCGCGTCCTGCCTGGTCGGCATCGACTGCGCAGCGCAGCAGAAGTACATCCAGGATGCACTGACGTTCGCCGTACGTGGCGGGGCGGACGACGCGTTGCTGCGCGGCGCGGTGCACGCGCTCGGCGTTCTCGCGCTTCACGGACACGAGGACGCGCTCAACAGCTTGTTCGACGCGGGCATCGGCGCCCAGGATCCCGTGCAGTCGGCCGTCACGCTCGGCATCGGCACGGTCGCGCTGCGCAGCCCGCTCACGCTGTTTCACGTCCTCGAGCGGCGCACCGACCAGGACGCCGCGCTGTCGCTCGTGCTCGACGCGTTCGACATGCTGTCGGAGGATTTCGACGAGGAGCAGTTCTACGTGGCGATCCGATCGCAGTATTGGGCGGCCGCCGAGGGATCGACCGAGCGGCGGACCGCGGAACGGCTGATCCAGAAGCTGGAGTTCTGACCGTGGCGCGCGTGAACTACCGGCAATCCGGCGTCGACATCGATGCCGGCAACGAGACCGTGCGGCGCGTCAAAGCGCTGGCGGCGAAAACCTACACGCCGGGCGTGCTCGCCGGTGTCGGATCCTTCGGCGGTCTCTTCGCCCTTGACGGCGCGACGGCCGAGCCGGTCCTCGTGGCGAGCGCGGACGGTGTGGGAACGAAGCTGAAGGTCGCGTTCATGGCCGGCGTGCACGACACGATCGGCGTCGACCTCGTCAATCACTGCGTCAACGACATCGCCGTCCAGGGCGCGACCCCGCTCTTCTTCCTCGACT
>CALFMR010000005.1 GCA_937880585.1 uncultured Acidobacteriota bacterium | reverse complement strand
GCATCAGGATATTCAGCTCGTTCTCAGCCTGGCGATGATCGACTCCCGGCTTGAGCTTGCCGAGCACGTTGAGCCAGAGGACGTCGCGATATTTGATGCGATCGTCGCCCGAAATCTGCGCATCCATGCCAAGCGGTATCCAGAGATCGGACCGCAATCCGCTCAGGCAGCCTTGGAAGCCCTCGGGGGCGACGCCAACAATCGTGAACGGACGCAGATTGATATGAACGACCTTTCCGATGATCGACGGATCCGCCCCGAAATGGTGCTGCCACAAACCGTACCCAAGCACGACTTCCGCTGTCCCCAGCCGCTCATTGGGCGCCGTCGATTCAAGCGAGCGGCCGAGGATCGGGCGCACGCCGAGCACCTCAAAGTAATTCGACGACGCCAGCGTCCCATAAATGCGCTCGGGCTTGCCCGAGTCCGTGATCGCCATGTAGTCGTCGTGATACGCGAGTAACCCGGTGAAGCTCCGGGCGCTCTCGCGAAGGTCCGCGTAGTCGAGGTACGAAAAGGGCGGCGTGGGATGCTCGCTTCGTTCGCCGCGCATGATCGTGATCATGTCGCTCGTATGCGCGATGCCGGGAATGGGATCGAGGAGCGTCGAGTTGATCCAGCTGAAGATCGTGCTGCTGGCCGCGACGCCCAGCGCAAGGGTGACGATGGCCATGGCGGCGAAGCCCGGATTTCTCGTCAGCTGACGAGCCGCGAAGTGCATATCGCGGAGCAGATTGTCGAACCAGACGACGCGGCGTCTCAGATAAAAGCGTTCCCGTGCAATCTGCGCGTTGCCGAACGCGACGCGTGCCCGGCGGCGCGCCTCGTCGTCGCTCACGCCGTCGCGCTGCAACGCATCGGCCTCGAGCTCGAGATGCGATTTGATCTCCTCCGCGAAGTCGTCCGCGCTTCGTCTGCGTCTGAACACGACTAGACCTCCTCGCTGCTCGGTCGCCCATCCAGAATCAATCCCATCGCTCTCGTCAGCCGCTGCCATTCGCTGGTCTTTTCGACGAGCTGCCGGCGGCCCTTCGCCGTCAGCGCATAGAAGCGCGCCTTCCGGTTGTGCTCGCTCACGCCCCACTTGGCGCTGATCCACTTCTTGTCTTCAAGGCGCTGGAGCGCGAGATAGAGCGAACCGTGATCGACGAAAAAGACCTCTTCCGACTGACGTTGGATGGAACGCGCGATGCCTTGCCCGTGACACGGGCCGAGCACGAGGGTCTTGAGAATGAGCAGGTCGAGCGTGCCCTGCAGAAGGGCGACGCGGTCGTCGGGAGTGGCTTGGGAAGGCATCCGACCCCAGCGTGGCATCATCTTGGGTCGGATGTCAACAGGAACGGCCTCCCTTCTGACTTCAGATTTCTAACTTCCTCAGAATCTCACCCGCACGCCCACGCCGGCGCGTGCGCCGCCGGCCTCGAGACGCAGGCGCGAGCCGAGCGGGGTGTCGACGTCCGTGGACGCGTGCGTGTAGCGCGCGGCGAAGCCGACGCCGAGGTGCCGATGGAGGTAGACAGTGACATCCGCGCCGGCCGCTACGCCGACCGTCGACGCGGACGTTGTCGCCAGCGTCGCGTGGTCGAACGCGATCGTGTCGAACGGATACGTGTCGGTATACGAATAGTCGGAGACGAGATCCTGCCGGACCCGGACGATGGCCGGCCCCGCGAAAAGGCGCAGCTCGACTCGGCGATTGAGTGGGACGAGCCATGTCGCGTCGATCTCGACCGTTGTCTCGGCGTGCGTCGCGTCCGGCGATTCGCCGGTGACGTGGCGCGGCTGGTCGAAGAAGAACGGATGCGGGACGTCGATCGACATCGTCGCGCTGTCGCTCGTCGAGTACCGCGAGAACGACGCGCCGAGCCACAGCCGGCGCCACACGCGCAGCCCGCCGCTGACCTGCGGCAGCGTGCGGCTCCTGGCTCGATACGTCGCCGAGACGCGGCCGGTCTCCGCGTAGGCCGGGAAGGTGGCCGTCTCCGTCACGTCACCCGGTGCGCCCTGCCAGGCCGCATCGACGGCGAGAAAGACCTTCGACGGCGTGTCGCGGCGCTGGCGAAGATCGACGCGCCTGAGCTGGTGCCGCGCCCCCGTCGTCGGCGACGACCGCTGCGGCACACTGGCCGCTTCGCCGGTCGGCGCCGCGTACGCCGTGCCGGCGCACATCATCAATCCCACCACGGCCAGCGCGGCCGCTGGCCGCCACACTCCAGTCATTCGACGTCTCCTCGATCGTCGTTCGTGCCGAATTCGCGCGATGCGGCGAAGGCCTTCACGGGCCGCACGCCTCAGCCCGGCCCCGGCAGCAGCAGGCCGACGGCAATCATGGCCCCCGCGATCGCATTCGCGGCCGAGCTGCCGGCGCCATACAGATCGACGGCTGCCTGATAGACGGCATAGGCCGCCGTCGACACGTCCGCGTCGTCGGGCATGAGCTCGGTCATCGCGCGAAAGAACGCGCGCTCGATCTGATCGCGGTGCTCGGGCCCCACGCCGGTGGCTCTCAGTCCCGACGTGGCGTCCGTCCCGCCCTCGACCGCCAGATAAAACGCATGGCTCAGCACCGTCGAATTGTCGTGCGCGCCACCGTCATCCGATCCCGTCGTGAAGAGCGAGACCTGCTGCGTCCCGCCGATGAACGCGACCGGCGCGGTATCGATGTAAGTCGGATTCGACGCCGGTCCATCGACGACGACAAGCGCGTAAGCCAGCATGCGGTCGCGATGATCGGGATACGGCACCCCGCCATCGTCGGTCGGAATCGCGAAGGCCGCCGGATTCTCGAGCGATCGCACGCCGCCAAACCCAGCCTCGTCTTCACCGACGGTGTAATCGCTCTCGAGCGGCCCCGCCCCCGGCGGCTCGTAGAAGAACTCGATGCTCGTACCGAAGACGTCGGAGAACGCCTCGTTGACCGTGTCCGGATCGTTCGTGCCGAGCTTGTAGCGGCCGTGATCGCACCAGAACGGCATCTCATGGCCATCGGCGTCGACGAGCAGCGTCGTGTCACACGCGAATGCCTCACCCTGATAGGTGAACGTCGTCGGCCCCAGCCCCGCGTCATAGATCACGTTGGCGAAGCTCTGACCCGTTCGCCGTTGCAGCGCGAACTCGGTGACGCCGTGCATGAGCTCATGCCCGACGATGTCGAGCGCGGTCATCGGCACGCCACTCGATGTATCGCCGAAGACGACGGCGCCGTGTCCATCGGGTCCATATGGCGGTGGCGTGAAGAACGCGTTGTCGGTGACGTGCCGATCGATGACGACCGTCACGGGGCCGCCCGCATTGTCGAGCCCGGCCCAGTGATGCTGTTTGTAGAAGTAGTCGATCGTCCACCCGGTGTTGACGTGCGCGTCGACGACGCGCCCGTCAGTCCAGGTGTTGTCGGCGTCCGTGTCGTAGTCGCCGTCGCCCGAACCGCCGTCGTTCTCCAGACGATCGGCCGTGGCGTCGTCGCTGCGCGTGTCAAACGTGCGGATGACCGACGGCCGCAGATGATCCTCCGTCCGATACGTGCCGCCCACGAGCGTCGTGCTGATCTTCTTGCGGTCGCCGAGCACGCCCGTGCCCGTGCCGATCTCGCGCTGCCACGCCGACCCGCGGTGCAGGATCCGTCCGGTCGTCGCGTCCACGTCGTCGACCGTCCCGCCGCGCAGCGTGACGCGATACGCGAGCACGCCGTGGCCCGTCACGCCGGGCAGAATGACGAGTGACGGCGCGCGGCCATCCATCGGCGCGGCTCCGGCGCTCGCCGACGCGACCCGTGCCGCGTCGTCCGGCGTCAGCGCTGGCGTCACGTCGACGTCGACGTCGCGATAAATGGTCCCGAACATCGCGACCGGCTGACTGCCGGCCACTTCCATCGTCACCGAGCCGCCGACGACGGGCACGCCGCGGAAGGACTGCGTCATCGTCCGGATTTGCCGGCCCGGCACGCCGGTGTCGTCGTGCACATCGGCGATCGTCAGCGTGCGCGCCGCCAGCATCTGGTCGACGACGAGGAGCGAGCGGCGGACGTCGACGAGCGAACGCGTCGCAATCGACAGACGGCCGTTCGCCGCGGACGTTGGTGGACTAACCGAGGGGGCCTGCGCGACGAGTCGAGAGCCGGAGGAACCGACGAAGACAACGATTCCTGCTGTCACGAGACATACGAGCCACCGCATCCGCGTGGACCTCCAATCCCGCACCCCTGCGCCCCGGGTTGAAACGAACGGGGCGGATCATACACTGGGCGGACGCTGTCGTATGTCACACGCCACTGCCCGCACGTCGATCGCCGTTCTCGTCGCCATCGCCGCCTCGCATCTCGTCAACGACATGCTGCAGTCGCTGCTGCCGGCGATCTACCCGATGCTCAAGACGGGGTTCCATCTGGATTTCTGGCAGGTGGGACTCATCACGCTCTGCAATCAGCTGACGGCGTCGCTGTTGCAGCCGCTCGTGGGGCTGTATACGGACCGGCATCCGCAGCCGCATTCGCTCGCCGTCGGCATGAGCTTCGCGCTCGGCGGGCGCGTGTTGCTCGCAACGGTCACGCGCTTTCCGCTCTTACTCCTGGCCGCTGCGCTCGTGGGGATGGGATCGTCAGTGTTCCACCCCGAGTCGTCGCGCATCGCGCGCGCGGCGTCGGGCGGACGGCATGGCTTCGCGCAGTCGCTCTTCCAGACCGGCGGCAACGCGGGGTCGTCGCTCGGGCCCCTGCTGGCGGCGTTCATCGTCGTGCCGTACGGCCGCGGGAGCGTGGCGTGGTTCACGATTGCCGCATTCATCGGCATCGTGCTGCTCTGGAACGTCGGCCGATGGTACAAGCGATCAGGCGCGGCCGATCGGCCGCATCCCCAGGCGCGCACCCGTCATGCCGCGCTTTCGATCGGGCAGGTCCGACTCGCGTTCGTCGTGCTGGTCGTGCTCGTGTTCTCGAAGTACATCTACCTGACGAGCCTCACCAGTTACTACACGTTCTTCCTCATCCACCGGTTCGGCGTCAGCGTGCAGAGCGCGCAGATCCACTTGTTCGCCTTCCTCGGCGCGGTCGCGGCCGGCACGTTCGCCGGCGGGCCGATCGGTGATCGCGTCGGACGCAAGGCGGTCATCTGGTTCTCGATTCTCGGCGTCCTGCCCTTCACGCTGGCGCTGCCGCACGCGAATCTGTTCTGGACGACGGTGCTCAGCGTCATCATCGGACTCGTACTCTCGTCGGCGTTCTCAGCCATCCTCGTCTACGCGCAGGATCTCTTGCCGGGCCGCGTCGGGCTGGTCGCCGGACTGTTCTTCGGTCTCGCCTTCGGCATCGGCGGCATCGGCGCCGCCGCCCTCGGCAAGCTCGCCGACGTCACGGGGATGGACTTCATCTACCAGGTCTGCGCCTACCTCCCGGCGCTCGGCCTCCTCACGGCGCTGCTACCGAACATCAAGCACGATACGAAGGCGGACACGAGGACAGTGCTAGTTCGAGAATCGGCGACAAGTTAGAAGTGAAGCCAGAAGCCAGCGCTTTCCTCACCCCGTGTTTCTCATCCCCGCCGACACCCCGTTGATCGTGACGAGCAGAGCGCGCTGGAGGGAGTCGACGTCTTCGGTTTCGTCGACGGGCGCGCTGGCACCGCCACGCGAAGCGCGAAGACGGCGCAACAGTTCGACCTGTAGCAGGTTGATCGGATCGACGTACGGATTGCGCACGTCGATCGATCGGCGCAGCACCTGGTTGTCGTCGAGCAGCCGCGCATGGCCGGTCGACGTGAGGACGGCCGCCATCGCCTGTGCGAGGCGCGCGCGCAGCGACTCGCCGAACGGCTGCAGCTCCGGCTCGACGAGCGCGCGGTCGTACGAGGCCGCGATGCCGGCATCGGCCTTGGCCAGCGCCATGGCCGTCAGGTCGATCATCGCGCGGAAGAACGGCCACGCGCGGTACATCTCGCGGCAGCGCTCACGATCGGCCGTGCTCACGGCCTCGCTCATGATCGCGTCGACGCCGAGCCAGGACGCCAGGAGCAAGCGCGTCTGCGTCCACGCGAACTGCCAGGGGATGGCGCGGAGCGACGAGAGATCCGCCGCGCGCGACCGGCGCGCCGGACGGCTGCCGATGTGCAGCGCATCCAGCTCGGCCTCGGGCGTCGCCGTGTGGAAGTAGGCCGGGAACCTCGGGTCCTCGTAGACGACGCCGCGGTAGACGTCGCGTGAGGCCGCCGAGAGACGGTCCATGGCCTCGCGCCAGGCGGACTCGGCGACAGCCGGTGGCGCGAGCGTCGCGTCGAGCACGGCCGTCGTGTAGATCTCGAGCGTCCGCAGCGCGATGCCGGGCAGCCCGAACTTCGCCTGGATCATCTCGCCCTGCTCGGTGACGCGAAGCGTGCCGTCGACCGATCCGGGCGGCTGCGACTGAATGGCGAGATACGTCGGTCCCCCGCCGCGGCCCACGCTGCCACCGCGGCCGTGAAAGAGCGTCAGCCGCACGTCGCGCGCGCGCGTGGCCTCGACGATGGCTTCCTGTGCGCGGTAGAGATCCCACGACGAGGCGACCCGGCCGACGTCCTTCGCCGAGTCCGAGTAGCCGATCATCACTTCCTGCCGATTGCCCTGCCGTTCGACGCGCGCGCGATACCAGGGCAGCGACAAGAGCCGATCGATGACGGCGCCGGCGTCCTGAAGCGCGTGCGAGACCTCGAACAGCGGTACGGCGCGCAGCGGCGGATCGACACCCGCCTCGTGCTGCAGGAACGCGACGGCAAGCACGTCCGACACGCGCGACGCCATCGTGATGACGTACGCGCCGAGCGAGTCCGGCGGCAGTCCCGCGATCGTCCGCATGGTCGCGAGAACATCCGCGACGTCATCGTCGGCGGCGAGATCAGTGGGGGTCACCTGCCGGCCGGACTCGAGCGTCTCGACGAGGAACTGGATCCGCTCGTCTTCCGACCAGTCGGCATAGGCCCCGCGTCCGATCCGCTTGGTGACGGCGTCGATGGCTGCCGTGTGCCGCGCGGCGTCTTGGCGGATGTCGAGCCGCACGAGCGTGAGGCCGAACACCGCGACACGCCGCAGCACGTCGGCGAGCCGGCCGCTCGCGATGATGGCGTTCCCTGTCTCGACGAGCGATCGATGGCAGAGCCGGAGCGGATCGGCCAAGGCGTCGACGCGGAGATAGACACCGGGCGGCACGGGATCGGCCGCCGTCCAGACCGGCTGATCGGGCCGCAGCGTCAACTGCTGTTCGATCCAGAGGCGCGTCGCGTCGAGCCGGCGGTGCACATCGCGCAGGAGCGCGCGATACGGCTCGTGAACGGCGCCCACGCGCGCGACGAGCTCCGCACTGGCGTCGTTCATCGACAGCTCGTTGCGCAAAAGATCGATCTCGCGCGTGTAGAGCGAGACCGCCGTCCAGCGCGCCATCAGACACGCGCGTCTCGTCACATCGGGCGTGACGTTGGGGTTGCCGTCGCGATCGCCGCCAATCCACGATCCGAATCGAATCGGACACGCGTCGAGCGGCAGCGACCGGCCGGTCACCCGCTGCAGCGTGCGATCGAACGACCGCAGGTACGCCGGGACGACGTCCCAGAGCGTCTCTTCGAAGACGGTCAGCGCCGATCGGACTTCGTCGAGCGGCGACGGCCGTTCACGCCGCACCTCGTCGGTCTCCCACGCCGCGGTGATCTCGCGCGCGAGCGACTCGAGCACGGTCTCGCGTTCGAGCGGGGTGAGATCCGAGCGGTCGCGCTCGGCGAGCAGCTCCGCGATCCGCCGGTATTTCTGCTGCAGCGTGCGGCGCATGATCTCGGTCGGATGCGCCGTGACGACCAGCTCGACGCCGAGCGAGACGGCGGCCTCGTACAGTCGGTCGGGCGAGACCGCCGACAGCAGCCGCGGCAGGGCTTCCTCGATCGAGCCTGGCTGAGGACGGGCACGCACGTCACGTTGATAGGCGCGCCGCCGCCGCACGCGATGGTGCTGCTCGGCGACGTTCGCCAGATTGAGGAAGTGCGCGAACGCACGCGCCACCGGCACCGCGTCGTCGACGGGCATGCCCGCCAGTTCAGCCGCGAGCGCGTCGACGTCGGCGGCCGACTCACCGCGATCGCCGGCGCGGCGCTCCTTGGCCAACGCGCGGACGCGTTCGACACGCGCGAAGAGCGCGTCGCCTTCCTGCCGGCGCAGCGTCGCGCCGAGGATCTCGCCGAGTAGCCGGACGTCGTCGCGCAGGGCCTTCTGGGGATCGCTGGCGGACGCGGCACCCACTTCGGAAACAGGGTCGCCGTCGGTCATCGCACTATAATTTGGCACGGTTCGGGTCCGCGATGCGCGGGCCGCCCCGCTGCTCATGCCCTCATCACGTCCGCACACCGCCATCGTCGCTGCCGAAGGCCATCTGGTCGACTCGCAGATCCTCACGTCCATCTTCGACCGCGTCATCGAGCGCGGCGGCGATTTCGAGGTCCAGCACTTCGAGCTCGGGCGGACGAACGACGACTTCTCGCGCCTGACGCTGAAGGTCTCGACCGACGACGAGGCGTCGCTGGCGCGGCTGGTCGAGGACCTGATTCCCTTCGGCTGTCACGCCGTGGGCGAGGAGGACGCGCTCGTGCGGACCGTCGATCGCGACGGCTGCGCGCCCGAGGACTTCTACTCCTCGACCAACCAGCGCACGCAGGTGCGCGTCGGCGGGCATTGGCGCGACGTGGACAAGCAGCGCATGGACGCGGCCATCGTCATCGAGGGCGACCGCGCCGTCTGCCGCAAGCTTCGCGAACTGCGCGTGGGCGATCGCGTCGTGTGCGGCCTCGACGGCCTACGTGTCGTGCCGGAGTTCCGCGATCGCGAGCGCAGCGACTTCTCGTTCATGAGCAACGAGGTGTCGTCCGAGCGGCGCGTCGAGGTCAGCGTGGCGCGCGTGGCGCGCACGATGCGCGCGATCAAGGCGCGCGGTGGACGCATTGTCTTCGTCGCCGGCCCCGTGGTCATCCATACGGGTGGCGTCGCCTATTTCGCCGAGATCGTCCGTCGTGGGTACGTCCACGTGCTGCTCGCCGGCAACGCGCTCGCCGCGCACGACGCGGAGCTCGCGCTCTTCGGCACGTCGCTCGGCGTCGACCTCGAGGCCGGCACGCCCGTGCCCGGCGGCCACCGTCACCACATGCGCGCGATCAACGCGGTCAACCGCGCCGGCAGTCTGCGCGCGGCCGTCGAGACCGGCGTGCTCAAGAGCGGCATCATGGTCGAGTGCGTGCGCGCCGGCGTCGAGTTCCACCTGGCCGGCAGCATTCGCGACGATGGGCCGATCGCCGACACGATCCGGGACATCGTCGAGGCGCAGGATCGCTATTCAGCGGCGCTCGCCGGCGCCGACATGGTCATCGTCCTCTCGACGATGCTGCACGGGATCGGCGTGGGCAACATGCTTCCGGCGTGGGTGCCGGTCGTCTGCGTCGACATCAACCCGGCCGTCGTCACCAAGCTCGCCGACCGCGGATCGTCGCAGACGATCGGCCTCGTCACCGACGTCGGGCTGTTCCTACACCAGCTCGCGACGCACCTCTCGGACTGAACCGGCCGCGTTCCGGCGGCGCGTCATACGCCGCCGGAACGCGACAGCAGATCGCCGCCCGACCTATCCAATCATCGTGCTGCCGCCGGTGTGCACGTAGGCCTCTTCGCCGTGCATGCTCGTGTCGAGGCCTTCGCTCTCGTCATCCGCCGACGCGTGCAGCGGCATGATGGCGCCGATGATCTTGAGCAGGATGAAGCTCACGACGCCGCTGTAGACGATGGCCGCGAGCACGGCCACGACCTGCACCAGGAATTGGTGCGGGTTGCCGTAGAGCAGCCCGTCGGCGACGCCGTTGAAGCTCTTCTCGGCGAAGACGCCCGTGAGCAGCGCGCCGACCGTCCCACCCACGCCGTGCGCGGCGACGACGTCGAGCGAGTCGTCGAGCGAGGTGCGCGCGCGGATGATGAGGCCGAAGTAGCTGGGCACGGCCGCGATGGCGCCGAGCAGGATCGCGTTCATCGGGCTGATGAAGCCGGCGGCCGGCGTCACCGCGACGAGGCCGACGACGATGCCGGTGGCCGCGCCGACGGCGGTCGGCTTGCCCGACCGGATGATGTCGAGCAGCGTCCAGACGACGAGCGTGCCCGCGGGCGCGAGCATCGTCGTGCTGAAGGCGAGCGCCGCCGAACCGTTCGAGGCGAGCGCGCTGCCCGAGTTGAAGCCGAACCAGCCGAACCACAGCAGGCCGGCGCCGAGCAGCACGAACGGCACGTTGTGCGGCAGCAGACCGCTCTTCTTGAAGTCGCGGCGCGGCCCGACGCAGAGCGCGGCGACGAGCGCCGCGACGCCCGCGTTCACGTGCACGACCGTGCCGCCCGCGAAGTCGAGCGCGCCCATCTGCGCCAGCCATCCGCCACCCCACACCCAGTGCGCGACCGGCGCGTAGACGACGACCGACCAGATCGTGATGAACACGAGGTACGGCACGAAGCGCATCCGCTCGACGATCGCGCCCGAGATGAGCGCGGCCGTGATGATGCAGAACGTCGCCTGGAAGCACATGTAGAGCACGTGTGGAATCGTGAGCGGGATGATCGCGCCCGTCGGATCGAGGCCGACGCCGTGCAGGAACGCGAGCGACACGCCGCCGATCCAACTGTTGCCCGGCGAGAGCGCCAGCGAGTAGCCGATGAAGGCCCACATCGCGCCGACGAAGCCGAGCGAGATGAAGCTCATCATCATCGTGTTCAGCACGTTCTTCGAGCGGACCAGGCCGCCGTAGAAGAACGCGAGCGCCGGCGTCATCAGCAGGACGAGCGCGGTGGAGATGAGCATCCACGCGGTGTCGCCGGTGTTGAGCGCGGGCGCCGCCGGCGTCTGCGCGAGCGCCAGCGCCGGACAGGCCAGGATGGCGAGCGCGGCGAACGCGCCGGAACGGATCAACCTTCTGGGAGGGAGCGTGCGTGTCATCGGTCTCATGTGCCTCAACTCCTCGGCTCGGCCGTGATGGCAGTTGCGGTCGGTCACACCATGTCCCGTTCGCCGGTGCGGATGTTGTAGCCGTGGTCGACGGGCAGCACGAACACCCGGCCGTCGCCGATCTCGCCCGTGCGCGCGGCCGTGACGATCGCGGCGATCACTTCGTCGACGACGTCGTCGGAGACGACGACCTCGATTTCCACCTTGGGCAGCAGGCTGACGTTGTATTCCTTGCCGCGGTAGATCGCGGTGTGGCCCTTCTGACGGCCGTGACCGCGCACTTCGGTCACGGTCATGCCGGGGATGCTCAGCTTCTCGAGCGCGTCGCGGACGTCGTCCACCTTGTTGGGTCGGACGATGCTCTTCACGAGTTTCATGGGGTGGCCTCCAGGGTTCGTTCCAGCTCGTGGGCGAGCGCGCGCCGGCCGTCGTCGTCCAGTTGGCGCCCGCCCTTGGTGACATGCAGCACATCAATCGCCTTGTGGCCCTCGGTCGAGATGAGGACGAGGTCCACGTCGCAGCCTTGATCGGACATCGCGCGGCTCAGCCGGTACAGCAGTCCCGGCGCGTCACCCGCGACGATCTCGACGACGGTGTATTTGTGCGAGGCCGTGTTGTCGACCTGCACGCGCGGATCGACCGCGGGCCGGCCGCGCGCGGCGACGCCTTGCTGACGACCGCGCAGGAGCGCCGCGACGTCGGTCGAGCCGGCCACGGCGCCGCGCAGCACGCGGGCGATCTCCTCGCGTGCGTGCGCGTTCTGCCGCAGGAAGCCTTCCTCGTCGACGCTCTGGTCCAGCGGGATGCCGACATAGCCC
>CALFMR010000004.1 GCA_937880585.1 uncultured Acidobacteriota bacterium | reverse complement strand
TCATCGCGAAGCCGAACACGGTGTTCGTCTGGTCGATGGGCCTGACGCAGCACGCGCACGGCGTCGAGACGATCGACGCCATCATCAACATCGGTCTCGCCCGCGGCCTGCTGGGCCGGCCGCACCGCGGACTCGTCCCGATTCGCGGACACTCCGGCGTGCAGGGCGGCGCGGAAGTCGGCTGCGTGCCCAGCGTGAAACCTGACGCCGCGGCGCGCTGGTCCGCGCTCTGGGGCGTGCCCGTTTCCACGACGACCGGCTGGGCGACGATGGAGATGATCGACCACGCGGCGGCGGGCGACGTCGACCTGTTCTGGATCGTCGGCGGCAACTTCCTCGAAACCGTCCCCGACGAGGCGCGATCGCGCGCGGCGCTTCGGCGGCCGCGCCTCCGCATCCATCAGGACATCGTCCTGTCGTCGTCGATGCTCGTCGAGAGCGACGGCGACGTGCTCGTCCTGCCGGCCGTCACGCGCTACGAGTCGCCGGGCGGCGGGACGGAGACGTCCACCGAACGCCGCATCATCTACTCACCGGAGATTCCTGGGCGCCGGATCGGATCGGCGAAGCCCGAATGGTGGGTGTTTCGCGAGGCGATGCGGCGCGTGCGGCCGGACCTCGGCGAGGATCGCATCGGGTTGTCCGATGCCGCCGCGATCCGCCATGAGATCGCTCAGGCAATTCCACGCTACGCCGGCATCGAGACGCTGCAGGCGCAGGGCGATCAGGTGCAATGGGGCGGCCCGGTCCTATTCGCGGGCGGCAAGTTCGCCACGCCCGACGGCCGCGGGCACTTCGCCGCCGCAACGCTCGTGCGCCAGCAGCCCGACCATCGGCGGTTCTTCGTGTCGACGCGGCGTGGCAAACAATTCAACTCGATGGTCCAGCGCCCCATCGATCCGCTGACGGGCGCCGCGCGCGAGGACATTCTCGTGAGCGCCAGCGATCTCGCCGCGCTCGGCGCCTCTGACGGCGCGCCCGCCCGCCTGCGATCGGCCGCCGGCGAGTTCGCGGGCCGCCTGCGCGAAGCGCCCATCAAGCCGGGCAACCTCGAAGTCCACTGGCCCGAAGGCAACGTCTTGTTGGCTGGCGACGCGATCGATCCCCAGTCGGGCGAACCTGCTTACGGCGCGTCGGTGACGATCGAGTTGATCCCGTGACCTGCGCGCGTCGGTTCCCCCCGACCCTAAAGGGTCGGGGCTCCACGGAAAGACGTGAGGGTCGCGGGGCAGGCGTGATGGAGCCCTGGGCCTTCAGGCCCAGGGGCTCGCGCTCATGCCGGCTTGACCTTCACGCCCGGCGTCACGGCCGACACCAGCACGCCCGCAATCACGACGACGACGCAGCCGATGACGTTGTACCAAAGGAACGCGATGTCGGTGAAATACCAGCAGGCGAAGATCACCGCTTCGCCGGCGAGCACGCCGACGAACGCGCCGACGGCGTTCACGCGCTTGAAGAAGAACGCCAGGACGAACACGCCCAGCATCCCGCCGTAGAACAGCGACCCGAGCACGTTGACGACTTCGACGAGCGAGCCCAGGCCCTTCGCGAAGTGCGCGCTCATGACCGCGTAGCCGCCCCAGAAGAGCGTGGCGGCGCGCGACGCCTTGACGTAGTGATGGTCGGATCCGCGCGCGTACAAATGACGTTTGTAGATGTCGACGACGCTGACCGTCGCGAGCGCGCTCATCTCGGCGGAAATCGCCGTCATCGTCGCGCCGAAGACCACGGCGAGCACGAGACCGACGAGTCCGGCCGGCAGATGGCGCGTCACGAATGTCAGGAAGATGTAGTTCGTGTCGCTGCCACCCGCGCCGCCCGCCGAGCGCGCCAGCGCGGCGGCGTCCGTGCGCGCGTGTTCGATGTCCGTCTGGGCCTGGTGGTACTGCGCGACGCCGTTGGCCCACGCCGTGTCATCCCCCGTGTGCCGCGCGGCGACGAGCGCATCAGCCGCCTCGCGACGCGCATCGAACGCCGCGTCGTATCGCTGTTCGATCGGCGCATACGCGGCCGCGACGCTGGGCGCTTCGACGCGATCGAGCTCGGCCTGCTGAAACAGGAGCGGCGGCCGCTGGAAGACGTAGAAGACGAACACCATCGCGCCGATGAACAGGATGAACAACTGCATCGGCACCTTGGCCACCGCGTTCAACAGCAGACCGCGGCGGCTCTCGGCAATCGACCGGCCCGTCAGGTAGCGCTGCACCTGCGATTGATCGGTGCCGAAGTACGCGAGCGCCAGGAACGTGCCGCCGATGAGTCCGCTCCACAGGTTGTACCGATCGTTCCAATCGAGCGTCGTCGTGATGACGTTCAGCCGGCCGGCCGCGTGCGCCAGGCTGACGGCATCGCCGAAGGAAACATGCCCGGGGAGGAGCCAGACGGCAGCAAGAAGTGCCGCGATGAGACCGACCGTCATCACGCTCATCTGCTGAAAGTCCGACCAGCCAATGGCCTTCGCGCCGCCGAGTGTCGTGAACGCCACCGCCACGACGCCCATGAGCAGCGTCGTCGTCGAGTCCGACCAGCCGAGGATGACCGTGAGCACGACGGCCGGCGCGTACAGCGTGATGCCGAGCGCGAGGCCGCGCTGAATGAGGAACACCACGCTCACGAGTGAGCGCGTCCGGCTGTCGAACCGCCGCTCGAGGTATTCGTACGCCGTGTAGACGTTGGCGCGCTTGAAGAGCGGGACCGCCGTGTACGAGAGGATCACCATCGCGATCGGCAGCCCGAAGTAGAACTGCACGAACCGCATGCCGTCGACGTAGGACTGCCCCGTCGTCGAGATGAACGTGACGGCGCTCGCCTGCGTGGCCATGATCGACAGGCCGACCACGTACCACGGCATCGACCGCCCGGCGAGCAGGTACTTGTTGACGCTGTCGCTCGATCGTCCACGCCACAGGCCGTAGAGGACGATGAACGACAGCGTCAGAACGAGGACGACGGCGTCAACCGGCCGCATGCGCGCGCTCGTTGACCGGAACCCGCCGGACGGAGGCGCGCGCTACTTGACGGCGATGGGCACGGTCGCGACGTGTTGTTCCCAGGCGAGCTGCAACGTGGCCGCGTTCGACCCGTTGGCCGTGAGCGTGTACTTCAATTGCTCGACTGGCGACGCCGGGCGGGTCATCGCCATCGGCACGCGGCCGAAATCCTGCTTCTTGTCGTAGTCGAGTCCCCACTGCCCCGTCTGCTTGTTGACGACGAGCGTCCACGCGTCCGGGTTGGAGACGTCGACGAACAGCGTGTACTCGCCCTTCGGGACGGCCAGCGCCTTCGCCCCGGAGCCGATCGTGAGGTCCGCGTCGGTGTGAAAGGCGGTGGCGGAGTTCGCCCCGGCACGCCAGACGGGATACGTTGGGTCGCCGGACACAAGGCCGCCCGGGCCGAAAATCTTCCGGCCGCGTACCGAGGGCGCCGAGTAGTCAATCGTGAGCGTCTTGCCACCCACCGTCACGGTGGCCTTGGCCGGCGGGCTGGCCGGCGGCTGCTGCGCGGCCGCGACGCCGAGACCCAGGACGGCCGCCATCACGCCGGTCAGAAGCACACGTTTCATCATCTCCCTCACTCCTTGCGGGGCGCGGGCCGAGCGCCGCCTGATTGATGTCTGAAGCTGAAGACGACGCCCGCGTGGCGCCGTTTCACGTGCTCAGACGCGCGACGGCGCCATCCGGCCGGCGCCAGGACCGCGGCGCGCGAGAGGAAACGACACGCGGTCGTGCAGCCGCCGTGACATTTTCTACGCGCTTTGATCGCGCCGCGAGATGTCGCGTCACTGCCCGAGCCTGCGCGGTCTGGCAAGTCTTCTGCATGGAGGCTGCCGGCCCGCGCGCGTCGTGCGTTGCGCGGTTCGAGCCGATGCTCGGGGGCCGCGCGTACGGCCGTTTGAGGTCAATCGCATGAATCGCGCAGCGCCCGATCTTCGCGGCGCCGTCACCAGACGTGCGCGGCGCGGACGGGAGCGATCCTGGACTCACGGCCACGACGCCGGCCGGACGAAATCGACCACGCGGTTACATTCTCGCAAACGGCCAGGAGGCCCCGAGCATGCCTTCCTGAAGGATGCCGGGCGCGCGCAGTATGTGGGCATCA
>CALFMR010000003.1 GCA_937880585.1 uncultured Acidobacteriota bacterium | reverse complement strand
AGGAAGGAGCTCGCCACCTTCGTCCTGCTGGTCGTGCTCTGCGCGATCGTCACGGCGCTCAACCCGCGCTTTCTGTCGCCGGTCAACCTGCAGAACACCGCGCGGCTGGTCGGAGCGTTCGGGATCTTCAGCCTGGGCCTCGGCCTGGTCATCATCACGGGCGGAATCGACCTGTCGGTTGGTTCCGCCTTCGCGCTTCTCGGCGTGCTGCTCTCGATCATGCTGACCGAGTGGCATTTGCCGTGGCCGCTCGCCGTGCTGCTCGTCATCGGCCTGGGCGCGCTGCTCGGCGTCTTTCACGGCGTGCTCATCACGCGTCTCGGTCTGCAGCCGTTCATCGTCACGCTCTGCGGCCTGTTGCTCTATCGCGGGCTCGCGCGGTTCATTGCCGGTGACGAGACGAAGGGCTTCGGCAACGCGGAAGGATTCCGGACGCTGCAGGCGGCGGCGACCGGCAGCGTGTTCGGCCTGCCGATGCCGTTCGTCGGCCTCATCCTGGCGAGCCTCGTGATGTGGGTGGTGCTGCACCGATCCGTCTTCGGCCGCCACGTGTACGCCACGGGCCGGAACGAGATCGCGGCGCGCTATTCGGGCGTGAACGTACACCGCGTCATCGTGGCGACCTACGTCATCATGGGTGTGCTGACGGGCATCGGCGCCATCATCTTCGCGTTCTACACGAACTCGGTGTCGCCGTCCTCGCACGGCACGTTCTTCGAGCTGTACGGCATTGCGGCCGCCGTGCTCGGCGGCTGCAGCCTGCGGGGTGGTGAAGGCTCGGTCGTCGGCATCCTGCTCGGGACGACGCTGCTGCAGGTACTGCAGAACCTCGTGAACCTGCTGGGGATTCCGAGCTCACTCAACTTTGCGGTGATGGGCGGCGTGATTCTGGTTGGCGTCGCGGCCGATCGAGTGGTGCAGCGCCGCGCCACGCGCGTGACGGCCGGCTGACCGGCGAAAAGGAGCATCGTACATGACGTCGAAGATCGCGGCCCTGACGGGTGCCACGGCTCTCGTCATCCTGGGCGGGTGTTCGCGCGCCAAGGCGCCCGCGCACAAGCTCGCGTTCATCACGAACAACGCCGCTGATTTCTGGACGATCGCGCGCCGTGGCGTGGAGAAGGCGGCATCCGAGCTGCCTGACGTCGACGTTCAGTTCCGCCTCGGCGATGGCACGGCTGCCGCGCAGAAGCGGATCGTCGACGACCTCATGGCCGCCGGTGTGGACGGCATCGCCATCAGTCCCGTCGATCCCGTGAACCAGATCGGCATGCTCAACGCCGTCGCCGAACGCGCCGTCGTCTTCACGCACGACAGCGACGCGCCCGATTCGAAGCGCGCGTGCTACGTCGGCACGGACAACGTGGCGGCCGGCCGGCAGGCCGGCGAGCTCATCAAAGATGCGCTGCCCCAGGGTGGCAAGATCGCGATGTTCGTCGGCAAGCTCGACGCGCGCAACGCGCAGGACCGGCTGCAGGGCATCAAGGAGGCGATTGCCGGGACGAAGATCGACATCCTCGACATCCGCACCGACGACACGGATGAAGTTCGCGCCAAGGCGAACGTCTCCGAGATGCTCGTCGCGCATCCGGAGGTCGCCGCGCTCGTCGGCCTCTGGAGTTACAACGGACCAGCAATCGTCAACGCCGTCCGCGACGCCGGCAAGATCGGGAAGGTCAAGATCATCGCCTTCGACGAGGACGCCGAGACGCTCGCGGGTGTGAAGTCGGGCGCGATCGTCGGCACGGTCGTGCAGCAGCCGTTCGAGTTCGGGTATCAAGCGATCACGCGGCTCGCGCAGGTCGTCAAGGGCGATCGTTCGGGCATTCCGGCCAGCCGTCAGATCTTCATTCCCACGCGCGTCATCCGCCAGGCGGACGTCGACGCGTTCCAGGCGTCGCTGAACACGCTCCTGGGCCGCTGATCGACGGAGCCGCGACGCATGGCCGCGCCCGTTCTCGAGCTCCGCCGCATCGAGAAGCGCTTTCCCGGCGTCCATGCGCTGAAGGGCGTCAGCCTCGAGGTACATGCGGGCGAAGTGCTCGCGCTGCTCGGCGAGAACGGCGCCGGCAAGTCGACGCTCATGAAGATCGTCGGCGGCGTCGAGCGGCCCGACGCGGGCGAGGTGCTCGTGGCCGGCGCGCCCGTCGTCATCCGCGACGTGCAGGCCGCGGCCGCGCTCGGCATCGCGTTCATCCACCAGGAACTGAACCTGCTCGACAACCTCGACGTGGCGGGCAACGTCCTGCTCGGCCGTGAGCCGACCTACGGCGGGCCGCTGCGCCTCGTCGATCGCGCCCGCATGCGGGCCATCGTCCGGCCGCTGCTCGAGGAGCTCGGGCTGCGGATGACGCCGTCGACGCCGGTCGCCGGCCTGTCGATCGCGCAGCAGCAGCTCGTCGAGATCGCGAAGGCGCTGTCGATCGACGCGCGCGTGATCATCATGGACGAGCCGACATCGAGTCTCACGCCCGCCGAGACGACGCGGTTGCACGCGGTCGTCGCGGAACTGCGGCGGCGGGGCACGGCGGTCATCTACATCACGCACCGGCTGGGCGAGGTCGAGGCCATCGCCGACCGCGCCGTCGTCCTGCGCGACGGCGCCAACGCGGGCGCCCTCGCGAAGGACGAACTCACGCACGACCGGATGATCCGGCTGATGGTGGGGCGCGATCTGGAAGCCGCGGCGCCCGCGGCCGAGCCGGCGGCCGGCGCGCCGCGCCTGCGCGTGGCGGGACTGCGCACGACGCGCTACCCGCAGCACGCCGTGTCGTTCACCGTGGGCCGCGGCGAGATCCCCGGCGTCGCCGGCCTCATCGGCGCGGGCCGGTCGGAGGTGGCGCGCGCGATCTTCGGCATCGACCCGCCCGTCGGCGGCACGGTCGAGATCGACGGCGCGGCGGTCGCGCTGAACGATCCCGTCGACGCCATCCGCGCCGGCGTCTGCCTCGTGCCCGAGGATCGCCGGCTCGAGGGGCTCATCGTGGACTTCACGATCCGCGAGAACGTGTCGCTGCCGGGCCTCGAGCGGCAGGCGCGCTACGGGCTCGTCTCGGGCGGCGGGGAGCGCGAGACGGCCGAGGCGATGAGCCGGCGGCTGCGCGTCAAGGCGCCGTCGATCGACGTGGCGGCGGCGACGCTCAGCGGCGGCAACCAGCAGAAAGTCGTGCTCGCGAAATGGCTCGCCCTCGAACCGAAGGTCCTCATCGTCGACGAGCCGACGCGCGGCATCGACGTGGGCGCGAAGGCGGAGATCTACGCGCTGCTGCGCGAGCTGGCTGCCGCCGGCATGGCGATCGTGATGATCAGCAGCGACATGGAAGAGATCCTGCGCGTGAGCGACCGCGTCGCCGTCATGCACGAAGGCCGCCTGGAGGGCATCCTGGCCGGCGCCGAGCGGACGGAGCCCAACATCATGACGCTCGCGGTCGGCCGGCCCCTGCCCGATGCACCGGCGGCGTCCGCCGCTCCCCCGGAATAAGCGCGCCGCCCGTCGACCGGCGGCCGCGAACGCTCAGTGCGCGCGCTGCCGTTCGTGCCACGTCCACGCGTGGCGGACGATCGTCTCGAGGTCGGCGTAGCGGCACGACCAGCCGAGCACGTCGCCGGCGCGGGACGGGTCGGCGACGAGTTCCGGCGGATCGCCCGCGCGCCGCGGCGCTTCGACGAACGGCACCTGCCGGCCGCTCACGCGCGCGACTGTGTCGATGACCGCGCGCACCGAGTGGCCGTGCCCGGTCCCCAGGTTGACCGCCTGGCTGGGCGTGCCGCGGCCGAGCGCGTCGAGCGCGCGCAGGTGCGCGTCGGCCAGGTCCGCGACGTGGACGTAGTCGCGCACCGCCGTGCCGTCCGGCGTGGGGTAGTCAGTGCCGAACACCTGCACGGCCGGGCGCAGTCCCTGCACGGCGCCAATCACGAGCGGAATGAGGTGCGTTTCGGGATCGTGGTCCTCGCCGATCTCCCCGTCGGGATCGGCGCCGGCCGCGTTGAAGTAGCGCAGCGCCATCCAGCGCGTGCCGTGGATCTCGCCGTACCAGCGCAGCATCTTCTCGATCATCAACTTCGACTCGCCGTAGGGATTCACCGGCGCCTGCGGGTGCGTCTCGTCGATCGGGACGCGGACCGGGTTGCCGAACGTGGCGCAGGTGGACGAGAAGACGATCGTGCCGACGCCGGCCTCGTGCATCGCCTCGAGGAGATTCAGCGTGCCGGCCGTGTTGTTGCGGAAGTATTTCCCCGGGTCGTGCATCGACTCGCCGACGAGCGCGTTGGCGGCGAAGTGGACGACGGCCTCGATGCGCTGTGAACGGAGCACCTCGACGAGGCGCGCCGGATCCGCCAGGCTGCCGCGCTCGATCGGCCCCCACTTCACGGCCCACTCGTGGCCCTGACTGAGATCGTCGAACACGATCGGCGCATGGCCCGCCGCCGCCAGGTGCTTGCACGTGTGGCTGCCGATGTAGCCGGCGCCGCCGGTCACGAGAATACGCATGGGTCGTTCGTCCTCGATCGCCGGGCGTCAGGCCCGGTCGATCCGAATGGCGCCGGTGTGCGCGGCGCCGGGAGAGCTGCCGTCGAAGATGTACGCGTCGCGGCCGGTCTCGGCCGTGTATTCGGCCGCGATGGCACGGACCGCATCGCCCGCTGCCGTCGTGCCCAGAATCGCGACCGTGCCGCCGCTGCCACCGCCCGTGATCTTCGCGCCCAGGATGCCGCGCGCCGCACCCGCGTCGCGTGCGAGCGCGACGAGACGATCCGTTCCGTCCGACCCGAGGCCGCACGCGGAGTAGCTGGCGTGCGATTCATACATCAACGCGCCGAGCCGGACGGGATCAGCCGCGTCAGGGTCATGGCGAAGTGCGTGCGCCCACTCGGACACGCGCGCGTGTTCGTAGGCGGGATGTGCGGCCGGCGTTCGCACCGCGTAACGTCGTGACGGATCGATGCGCGTGACGAGATCGGTCATGCCGCCGTAGCGCGCGAGGAACGCGCCGCCGTCGATCGCTTCGGGGATCGACGACGCGAACTCACGGAAGGCGTCGACGCCGACGTTCGCGAGATAGCCATGCCACCGCGGGGCGTCGATCCGCACGTGGCCCTTGCGTTCGCCGGGTGTGAGGGGTAGACCGGCGCGGTCGGGGAGGCTGCGGTACCCCAGG
>CALFMR010000002.1 GCA_937880585.1 uncultured Acidobacteriota bacterium | reverse complement strand
CGGACCGTGGACGCTCGTGCCCGCGACTCATGCGCCTGACGGGCCAGGCTTCGGCGGGCTGGGAACCGCTGCGACCATCGTGCAGGATGCCAAGACGCTGACCGTCACTCGGACGACCCAGTTCGGCGAGATCAAGAGCGTCTACAACCTCGACGGCTCGGACAGCAAGAACAGCATCACGGGGCCCGACGGCAGCAGTTTCGACCTGGTGTCCAAAGCGGTCTGGAACGCGGGGCATCTCGACGTGACGACGACGGGCGACTTCGGAGGGAACAGCTTCCAGACGAAGATGAGCCTGTCGCTCGGCTCCGACGGCACGCTCGTCGTCGATACCGAACGCCCCGACTTCCAGGGCGGCGGCGCGCCCGTCAAAGCGAAGATGACCTACAAGAAGAGCTGATGGTCGAGGTGGTGCCGGAGGTCGGGATCGAACCGACACTCGCCGTTAAGCGAACGGGATTTTGAGTCCCGCGCGTCTGCCAGTTCCGCCACTCCGGCACTGGGGGACGATTCTAACAGGGACTCAAAATCTCGTAACCTTCGCGATCTTCGCGTCTTCGCGCGGCGCGCTCTCGGTGGCCTACCGTTCACTGTGTCGCGTAGTACCCCTTCCGGGCGTGGACGTGAACGTCGCGGCGCGCGACCTTCACCCGGAGCCGATGGTACGACCCGTCAGCGGTGGAATGGGCGGGCTGGATCGCGAGCAGGTAGTACGACGCGCTCTCGGCGAAGATCGAGGGCACGAGCGCCCACGGCGCGTTGTTGCGGACGATGCGGCCACCGGTGTAGCCCGGGATCATCATCAGCGCGGCGAGGCGTTCGTTGTCGAGCCGCAGCCATGCGCCGGCCGCCGGCGGCGGAACCTCGAGCCCGACGGGGTCGAGGACGTGCACGGTGAGATTGGCGACGTCGATCGCGCGCACCATCCGCTCGCGCGCCTTCCGCAAGAGGAATCCGCAGTCGCCGCGGGCCGACTGGAGCTCCATGCTGTGACCGACGAAGAACAGCACCTTGCGCTGCGGCTGATCCCGGATGACCTCGGCCACGTGCGCGATGGTCTCCGGCACGCAGAGGCCGCAGTAGCAATCGCCGGTCAGCAGTGGATCGGCCTTCAATTCCGGAGCCGACTGATTGACCCTCGAGATGGGCGAGTTCGACAGCGGAGAGTCCTCCGGGATCGACTGGGCGTCATCGATAAGGACGGCGCTCGGGTTGGATCGTGCGATCGTCGCGTGCAGCAGCCGGCGGTCGTTGGTGAAATCCTGCGGCTTGCCGACGCTGGTGTAGAGGACGGCGGCTCGATCCCGTGGGCCGAGCTGGTCGACGACCGCATCGGCGATGTGCTTGGCGGTCACGGTCGGCCAGCCCGGCGGCGTCGACCGGTCCAGCACAACCGTGATCAACCGGCCGGGCGTGTCGTCATCGTCCGAGCTGTCCGCGGTGCGCGTCACACCGGTGACGGCCGCGTCACGGTGCGACGCGGAGGCCGTCGACGTCGCGACCGCGGGCGTCGCCGCTGGACCGATTGCGCCTGCGGCGGACCGCCCGCTCGGTAGCGCGACGGCCGTGAACGCTATGACCGGCCGTTCGACGCCATCCTCGAACACCGTGAAGTCGGCGGCCGTGAGGTCCTTCACCGGCCGGCGGTGATCGTCGAGCACGTTCACGTCGATCTGGACGAGCGCGACGCCGCTGCGAAACGTGGGCGGCTGGCTGCGCGGCCGCGCGTCGCTCTGCGGCGCGGGTGTTTTCGCATGAGCCGGCAGCGGCGCATCCTGGCCGCGCGCTATGAGCCAGGTCGAACACGTCAGAACGAGAACGAACACGCTGACTCTGCGCATGTCATGCTCCTGGTTGGTTCCCGGTCCCCCTGGGCCTGAAGGCCCAGGGCTCCGATCGGATCCCGATCAGCTCTCCCTCAGCACTTGCGTCGGATCGATCCGTGCGGCGCGTCGCGCGGGCAGCCAGCCGGCGAACACGCCCACCGCGCCGAGCACGACGGCAGCGCCGATGAACGCCTGCGTGTCGCGCGCGTCGACGCCGAAGAGCAGTGACGCGGAGACGAAACGGGCCGCCCAGAACGCGAGCGCGGCACCGGCCACGACGCCGAAAACGATGAGCCAGCCCACACGGCCGAGCACGAGCCCGACGACGTCGCTCGCGTTCGCGCCGAGCGTCATGCGCACGCCGAGCTCGGCGCGCCGGCGGTCGACCGCGTATGACGTCACGCCATAGACGCCAATCGCGGCGAGGAACAGCGCCAATGCGCCAAAGAGTCCGGAGAGGACGGCGACGGTCCGCTCGGGCGCGGTCGCGCCGCGGATTGCATCGTCGAGCGCCGGCGGCAGGAGCGTCGCGCCCGGCCCCACGCGCGCAAGCGCCTCGGCCAGGTCACGCCTCAGGCCAGTCGCCGGGGGCCTCGCCGCCGCGATCGACATCACCGGCGTGAAGCTCGTCCAGGCTCCCGGTGCCGTCGCCTGCGCCAGCGGCACGTACACCGTGGGCACCATGCCTTCGCGAATCGATCGATAGGCCGCATCGCTGACGACGCCGACGATCGTGAACGGCACCTTGGCGAACGGCCTGCCGTCGAGGCCGCCACTGACGGAGCGCCCAAGAGGACTCCGACCGCCGAAGAACGTCCGGCGGAACGTCTCGTTGACAATGGCGACGTGCGGCGCGTCTGCGCGATCGTCAGCGGTGAAGTCGCGACCGATCACCATGTGCATGCCGTACACGTCGAACCACCCGGGCGTGACGCCGTTGATCCACGAGATGTCGGGGCGCGGTCTCGTCGCTGAGCCGCCAGGGATTCCATTTCCCGGACCGTCGAAATCACTCCGAGGCACATCACGACGAGCTGTCGCGTCGTCCGTGATCTCGACGCACGTGCTCAAGCCATAGATGCGCGGGAGGGTGCGCACCTTGCGGCCGGTGAACTCGCCGGCCACCTGCCCGTCGCGGCGCACGTAGGCGTGATAACTGACGATGCGCTCCTCGCCCCCCTCGACGGCCTCCT
>CALFMR010000001.1 GCA_937880585.1 uncultured Acidobacteriota bacterium | reverse complement strand
ACGCGAATGAGACGATTGCCGGAGTCGTCGCTGATAAGAATTGAACCGTCCGGCATCTGCAGCACGTCGGCCGGACGGCCGTTCGCAGCGGCGCCCGCGCCTCGTCCGCCTGGCGCGCCGGCGCCGGGCAGGAAGCCTTCCACGAGCGGTTCATACCCCGTTACCCGACGTCCGTCCGTGTGCGCGACCATGACGCGATAGCCGCTCGGCGTCGATCGGTTCCAGGATCCGTGCTCCGCGATGATCGCCGCGTTCTTGTAGCTGGCCGGAAACATGTTGCCGGTATAGAACGTGAAGCCGAGCCCCGCGACGTGCGCTCCAAGTTTCAAGACCGGCGGCTCGGTCGTCGAGCACGCGCGCTGCGCCCCAAATTCCGGGTCGGCGACGTCGCCCTGATGGCAGTATGGGAACCCGAAGTGCAGGCCCGCCTTCCACGCCACGTTCAGCTCGTCGTTCGGCACGTCGTCGCCGAGCATGTCGCGCCCGTTGTCGGTGAACCACAGTTCGTGCGTCACCGGCTGCCAAGCGAACCCCTGGCTGTCGCGCACGCCCTCGGCGAAGACCTCGCGGCCGGAGCCGTCGGGTTTCATCCGCACGATCGCGGCGGTCATCGGCTCCGGCATACAGATGTTGCACGTCGATCCGGCGGTCATGTACAGCATGTCGTCCGGACCGAAGGCGATGAACTTCCAACTGTGGCCGCGGCTTGGATTCGGAAGATCGTCGCGAACCACGACCGGCGCGGGCGGCGCGTCGAGGTGCTGCTCGATGTCGTCGAATCTCAGGAGTTGACCGGGCGTCGCCACGTACAGCGCGCCATCACGCATCGCGACGCCATTGGGCTGCTGGAGACCGCTGGCGATCGTCATGACCTGATCCGCTTTGTGGTCGCCATTCCGGTCCACGACGGCGTACACCTTCCCGGCGCGCTGCGACCCGACGAAGACGGTGCCCTGCGGTCCGAGCACCATCTCGCGAGGGTTCTCGACGTCGGCGAACACCTCCGCGTGGAATCCGGCGGGCAGGACCAGGGAGCCAAGCGGAGACGATGCCGCCTGCCGCGGCGAGGGTGCGGCCGCGAGGGCTGCGCCCGCCAGGCCTGCACAGAGTGCGACGACGAGTATGCGTGTCGACATGTATCTACCTCCCTACCATCTGCTGGGGTCGGAGTTACCGCGCGCCAGGACGCGCCTGGCTTCATCGCGGTGCCCTTCTACCCGTGCGTGAGCTTCAAGACCGCTTCCGGCAGGCGCGCGCCCTGGACGGCGATCCGGGACGCGGCATCGGTGATCTCGCGCAGATCGGCATCCGTGAGCGTCACGGACGCGGCGCCGATGTTCTCTTCCAGCCGTTCGACGTTCCGCGTGCCAGGAATCGGCACGATCCATGGCTTCTGCGCCAGCAGCCACGCCAGCGCGACCTGCGCGGGCGTCGCGTGCGCCTGTGCTGCAATCCGCTTCAGCAGATCCACGACGGCCATGTTGGCGGCGCGCGCCTCGGCCGCGAATCGCGGTGAGATGTTCCGAAAATCACTGCCGCTGAAGGTCGTCGTCGTGTCGATCTTGCCCGTCAGGAATCCCGCGCCGAGCGGACTGAACGGCACGAAGCCGATGCCCAGTTCCTCGCACGCCGCGAGGACGCCGTTCTCTTCGACGTCGCGGGTCCACAGCGAGTACTCGCTCTGAACGGCCGCGACCGGCTGCACCGCGTGGGCGCGGCGGATCGTCTGCGCGCTCGCCTCGGACAGCCCGAAGTGCTTCACCTTGCCCTGCTGCATCAGATCGCGCACCGTGCCGGCGACGTCTTCGATCGGAACGGCCGGGTCGACGCGGTGCTGATACAGCAGATCAATCGCGTCCACGTTCAGCCGCGTCAGCATCGCGTCGACGACCTCGCGAATGTGCGCGGGCCGGCTGTCGACGCCATACCGCGATCCGTCGGGATTGATGCCGAACCCGAACTTCGTCGCGATCACGACACGATCGCGGAAGGGCGCCAGCGCCTCGCCGACGAGTGCCTCGTTCGTGAAGGGGCCGTAGGCTTCCGCCGTGTCGAACAGCGTCACGCCGCGCTCGACGGCGGCCCGGAGGACCGCGATGCCGTGTTCGCGATCGGCGCCGCCGCCATAGACGCCGGTCAAGCCCATGCACCCGTACCCCATGGCGGACACGCGCAGTCCGCTCGCACCGAGACGTCGTTCGTTCATGATTCGTCTAGCCTCCAGCACAGATGATCCCGCTCGATAGAGCCGGGCCGCGTGGCGCGCCGGTGGGAAACCGTCGCGCTACCGTCCCTGGCGCAGCGAGCGCAGATAATTGACGACGTTCCAGATGTCCTGGTCCGCCAGGCGTCCCTCGAAGCCCGTCATCATCGTCGGCGGCAGCCCGCGCGCGATGACCGAGAAAATGTCACCGTCGCTCGAGCCGTGGTCCCACTCGGCGTCGGTGAGGTCGGGCGGCTGCCGGCCGCCCTGCTCTTCGATGATTGAAATCGCGAGGCCCGCTCTGACGGCGCCCTGCGCCGCATTCCCATGACAGGCGGCGCAGTTCGCGTCGTAGGCCCGCTTCCCCGCGGCGATCGACGCGGGCGTGGCGGCGACAGGGTTTCGCGCGGGGACCCCGGGTTGCCTCGCGACGTCCCGCGCCGGCGCCGGACCGGCGGCAGTCGCCGCCGGCGTGGAAGCCGTCTCGACGCGCGCGCCGATGACTTTCCTGATCATCCCGTCACTCTTGGTCAGCAGGTACAACTCGCCGTCGTTGTCCTCGGCGAACCGGAGGTCCACGCGGCCGCGCCCGGCGACCGCCCCCATGCCAGGGATCTCGTCTCCCCGTCCGCCGCGCGCGCGGAACGCTGTTTCGGTGAGGCGACGAAGGTCCGCGTCGATTTCAGCGATCGGCGCGACGGTCGCGGGATTGCCATCATCAGCCGCCAGGACATCGGCACCATTGGCGTACCAGATCCGGCCGGTCGTGATGTCGCCGAAGACGAGCTTGTCTCGCAGCGCCGGGACGAGCGTCCCGCGATAGACGAAGCCGCCGGCGATCGCATCGCCGCCGCCGTCGCGTGAATGCGGGTATTCGACGACGGGATAGGTCGGCGTGACCGTGCCGTGCGTCACCGTGTCGGAGACGTGCACGGGGAGCCGGTCGTCGGCCGGCAGCGACCCCATGCCGTTCTCGGGCGACATCGCCTGCGTGCCCTCACGCAGCGGATACCCATAGTTCGCGCCCTTGTGGATGACGTCGACCGTTTCCCAGGTGGCCAGGCCGATGTTGAACGCGAGCAGCGTGGGCGCGCCCGCGTGCGCCGGATTCGGGTCCCAGGCCAGCCGATGCGGATTCCGAAGACCGTACGCCCAGATTTCCTTGCGCGCCCCGTCGATCGCCGCGAACGGGTTGTCGTTCGGGATCCGGTAGCGGCCGTTCTCGCTCACCGTGCTCGTGTCCGTGTGCGCGCCAAGGTCGGGGATGATGCGGAGGATCTTGCCGACGAGCGTGTCGAGCCGCTACGGGTTCAGCCGGCGACTGTCGCGCTGCTCACCCGACTGCGAGTCACC